>JBDTQZ010000085.1:0-6788 GCA_039931935.1 Burkholderiaceae bacterium
CGGGTGCGCGTACGCATACAGCGGATACACCACCCATTTAGTGCCCGTCATGTGATGCTCTGCGAAACGGATGCGGTAGATGACGGGGTCGCGCATGTTGATGTTGGGCGATGCCATGTCGATCTTCGCGCGTAGCACCATAGTGCCTTCAGCGTGCTTGCCGGCGCGCATCTCCCGGAACAGCCGTAGCGATTCCGCAATCCGCCGGTCACGATAAGGCGAGTCGCTGCCGACTTGCGTCAGCGTGCCGCGATTGGCACGAATATCATCGACAGTTTGCTCGTCGACATACGCGTAACCGGTTTCGATCAGATATTCGGCAAAGCGATACATATCCTCGAAATAATCGCTTGCGTGATACAGATTCGATTCGGGGCCTTGCGTCGTCGCGTGCTCCCAATCGAATCCGATCCAGCGGACCGATTCGAGAATTGAGTCGACGAACTCTTGGTCTTCCTTGACCGGATTCGTATCGTCGAACCGCATATGGCAGCGCCCGCCGAAATCGCGCGCGAGCCCAAAGTTCAGGCAGATCGATTTCGCGTGGCCGATGTGCAGATAGCCGTTGGGCTCCGGCGGAAAACGCGTGCGAATGCGTGCCGGATCCGCCGGTGCGTGCGCATGAACGTCGTAGGGCCCCGGATGGCCAGCCCATTGGCGCGGCTCATACGTGCCGCGCACCAGGTCCTCGGTGATGATGTTGCGGATAAAGTTAGTAGCATGGCCGACGGGCTTCTCATCTGCTGCCTTGCCCCGGCCGCCGTTGCGCTTGTTGTCAACCTTGCCGCCGTTGGCGGCCTGCCTATCCATCGATGCTGCTCACGCGCCGTCGACAAAACGCGCGATTGTAGCGATGCACCGAGCGCTAGATCGCCTCCGTGCGCAGCTGCAGCCAAGTAGCCGCAGCGCCGCTGAGGTGAGGGCCGACTCTGCGCCGCACTTCAGCGTGATAAGTATTCAGCCACTTGATTTCATCCTCGCTTAGCAGCGAGCGCTCGATCAAGCGAGTGTCGATGGGCGATAGCGTCAGCGTTTCGAACTGCAGGAATTCGCCGAACTCGCTGGGCTCCTTCAGCGTCGCCGGCACGTTGAGAACCAGATTTTCAATCCGCACCCCCCATCGACCCGGTCGGTAGATACCTGGCTCGTTCGACGTGACCATGCCGGGCTCCATCGCCGTCTGCGGCTCGGGCGGCAAGTGCGGCGTAATACCGTGCGGGCCTTCGTGTACGTTCAGAAAATAACCCACGCCATGACCTGTCCCGTGGCCGAAGTCGGCACCGGCGGCCCAGATCGGCGCGCGTGCGAGTGTGTCCAGCATCGGGCTACGCGTGCCACGCGGAAACTTCGCCACCGACAACGCGATCATTCCTTTCAGCACCAGCGTGTAGTCGCGACGCTGCTCGGCGGTCGTCTGGCCAACCGGCACCACGCGTGTGATGTCGGTCGTTCCGTACTCGTACTGCCCGCCGGAATCGATCAGCAGCAGCCCGTTGCCGACGGTGCCTCGCATGCAGATCGTTGCGTGCGAGTCTTCGGTTGCTCGATAGTGCGGCAGCGCGCCGTTGGCGTTGAAGCCCGCGATCGGATGAAAGCTGGGGCAGACATAACCGGGACGCCTCTCGCGTGCTTCGACGACTTTTTGCCCGACCGTCATTTCGGTGATCGTCTCGTGACCCAGCGCTGCTTCGAACCACGAAAAGAACTCCGCGAGTGCCGCGCCGTCCTGCTCCATCGCATGACGAATGTGATGCGCTTCGGCATCGGTCTTGCGGCTCTTCGCCAGCGTCGACGGATTGATGGCTTCGATGATCTGCACGGCGGGAGGTACCGACTGCTGTAAGCCGAGCGTGATACGGCGCGGATCGACGAGCAGCTTCGTATCGCCCGGCAACGCCTGCAGCGCTGCAGCGGCCTGGTCGTATCGCGCCAGCGTAATGCCGTCTGCGGCCAGGCGCGCTGCAAGCTTTGCACTGACCTTGCCTTCAGCGACGAACAACGTCGCGTTTTTCGCATCGAGCAATAGATGCGAAATGAACACTGGGTTGTAACTGACATCGCCCCCGCGCAGATTCGTCAGCCACGCGATGTCATCGAGTGTCGAGATCCAATGATGCGTGGCGCCGAGCTGTTTCATCTGCTGGCGCACGGTAGCCAGCTTGTCGGCGCGCGAAATCGCCGCAAACGGCGCTAGGTGCTCGTAGACAGGCTGCGCGGGCAACGCGGCGCGGTCGTCCCACACGTCGTTGAGCACGTCCAGATCGGTTCGCAGTTCGATGCCGCGCTCGTTCAGTGCCGACTGCAGCGCACGCGCGCTCGCCAACCCGAGTACGGCGCCGTCGACTGCGACTTGTCCGCCCGACGCGACGTTTGCCGCGAGCCAGTCAAGATGCGCGGAGCTGCCCGCTCCACCGATCTTCATCAAATCGATGCCGGTACCCGCCAATTGCGCTTCCGCCTGAGCCCAGTAGCGGCTATCGGCCCATACACCTGCAAAATCCTCGGTCACCACGAGCGTTCCGACCGAACCGGTAAAGCCGGAAAGCCATTCGCGGCCCTGCCAGCGCTCGGGTAGGTATTCGGAAAGATGCGGGTCGCTCGATGGCACGACGACTGCCGCGACGCCGTGGCGCTGCATGGCGCGACGCAGTTTTTCAATACGAGAACGAACGGTGCCGCGGCGGGCGTCGATAGTGTCCATTGCAGCCTCTACGGAAAGCAAAATCGAAGTGTAGAGCCGGAGGCTGCCCCGCTGGTATCGCGCTAACGGCTGCTGAGCCGCTGCGACCAACCCGGAACTCGTCGCTCCATTGTCCGCACGCTATTTTCGTGCACGCGTTGTCGAAACTCCGCGTCGGGCGCTGCGACAAACGATCCCTCGGCACGAAACGTGCGAGCACCCAGAGCCGCAGCCAACGGCAGCGAACGCATCGGGACCGCGAACACATCGGTGCGGTTTGCCGCGTCGCCACTATTGGTGCGCACGTAAACCGGAACGAAGACGTTATTAGCGCTCGTCAGCGCCTGATAGTCGCCGATGAACAATCCACGCGAAACAGGCGCGGTGGCGAGGTCGAAAGCCGCGGTCAGACGATTCTCCTGCCATGTCACGCCGTCAGTCGAGCGCGCGAAAATCAGTTCAGTCGGCAACGTTGCAGGGTCGGCGGTATTGGAGCGAAAGTCGTAGTACGTCACAGCGATCGTTCCGTTGGCACGTACGTGCACGCTTGGCGTGAATGCTTGCGCGTTGGGGGCCGAATTGAGCTGCACCGGTGTGCTCCAAGTCGTGCCGCCGTCACCGGACCGCGACAGCACGATGCCGTCGCGTGTACCGCCCGAAAATCGCGCGTCCTGCCAGATCACGAATAGATCGCCGTTGGGCGCAACGGCGATCTGACCAAGACCGGCGCCGTCGCGAACGAGGGCACCGGTTTCAGGATCGCGCGCGCCGATTGCAAGAATGTCAGCGATTCGAATCGAGGCGCTCCAGCTTCCTCCCTTGTCGTTCGATCGCAGGATGTTGAGCGTCGAGGTGACCTGACCACCTGCGCCTTGATCCAGTTGCGTGAACAGGTTGATCAGTGTTCCGGTCGGCAGCACGACGATGACGTTGCCGATTGTCTGGCTTTGCGGACCCGGATCGAAGATAGAGCGAGCGCCTTCCCACGTGGTGCCGCCATCAGTCGTGCGCGCAAAAAATGCGGGGCCGCCGCTGCTGGCGCCGAGCCGATCCCATACCGCATAAACATAGTTCGCATCGGTTGGGTCGGCGGTGATCATGTTCTTGTCATTGAAGAACAGAGCACCGTCGCGAATCAACGTCGACGGGTTGCTCCACGTTTGGCCCGAATCAGTCGAGCGGCTGACCAGCATCGCGCTGATCGACCCGGCTGCGAACGACGCGCCTTGCGCCGCAAGAGCCATTTGAAACGCATTGCCGTTCGGTGCGAAAGTCACCCAAGGATCGGTAGCGCGCTCGTAATCGCCCCCATTAGCGGCATTGCCTCCACCGCAGCGCGTAAACGGCACCGTGGTACGTGACCAAGTGGCTCCGCCATCGAGCGTGGTCGCGCCCACTATTCCGTTGGAAAGTCCCGTCGACCATCGATCCTGTTGCCAGACCGCAACGGTGTTGGCGGCATTTGCCGGATTGACGGCCGCGTAAGGCTCGACCTCCGCGTTGCGGTATTCGGTGCCTCCGAGCACTCCGCCGGTGCAATTCGCCGCGAACGGTGTGTCGCTGGACACGCGAATTGGCGTGTCACCGATAAGGGGTGGAAGCACGATCGGGGGTGGCGCGGGAGCGGGAATCGGCGGAGCAGGTGCGGGCGAACTGGAACCCCCGCCGCCGCAGCCCGCGAGCGACGCGGTCAGAATTACGGCCCAAAGGCACCCACCGCGTGCGTTGACCATGGTCATCGAATAAGTTTCGGTTAGCGTTCTAGGAGCATTCTGACAGTGCGCCGCATCGACTGAGACGATTAGCCATCTCGCGGGATACTTACACGCAAACGATCATCCGGAAAACTAGTGAATTCAGTGGCGTGAGCGGTCGATCGCGAGTGTTCATTTTGCCCTTGCGTGAGTTACGCTGGAGCCGTTACCGATGTGCATCACGATTGCATTCGACTGCTTGTAATGGCGTCTGAATTGATCCGCAAAGCCAAGGTGCCGACGCTGGCCGGTGTCGACGCGGAAGGCATTTCGGCGGCGTGCGATCAGTGTGGTGATTCGTTGGCAGGTTTGCGGGTCGTACAGCGTCCGGTCGGCGCAACGATGCGTGCGTTCTGCTGCAATGGCTGCGCGTTTATCGCGGAGCAATTGTTCCTGGCGCAAGCGGGGAGCCGCGACCGCGCATTGTTGAACGCGTCGATTGCTGCCGAGGCCGAAGCGAGCTCCGCGGCTATCGAAGCCGCCACTGCCGCCGGTTCGCACCTGCAGCTTTCGATTCGCGGCATGGTGTGCAGCGCATGCGCGCTGATGATCGAACAGAGCCTGCGCCAGGTGCCAGGGATGGTCAAGGCTAGCGTCGATTTCGCGACGCACACGGCGTACATCGCATTCGATCCAAAGCAGATCACGCGCGGTGAGCTGCAGCGCGCGATCGAGCGCGCTGGATACGACGCAGGCAGAGTGCCGCGCGACGACGCGCGAATCGACGCGCAGGTGCGCCGCATTGATTTGCTGCGAGTTGTGATCGCGTGGCTGGCGGCGACGCAAGTGTTGATGCTTTCACTGCCACTGTACGTCGCAACGCCCGGCGCCATCAGCTCGGAAATCCAGCGGTTGCTGCAGGGCGCGAGCTTCGTGCTTATCTTGCCCGCGCTGCTGTTCTCAGCGCAGCCGCTTTATCGCGCGGCCTGGAGTCAGCTTCGAATGTGGCGCATGGCTGCGATCGGCCTCGAGCTGCCTACGGTGATGGCCATCAGCGTCGCGGTCGGCGCAAGCGCTTTTGCCGCCGTCATGGGACGCGGTGCGATCTACTTCGACGCCGTGGCGCTGGTGATTGCGTTGGCAATTACGTCACGCTGGGTGCTCGCGGGTGGTGTGTGCGCTGCACGCGCGCACGTCGATGCCGCACGCCGCCAATCGACGAATGCACTGCGGTTGGTCGCATTCCCGTCGTCGCTCGCCACTGAATCAGTCACCGCGCAACAGCTGAAGCCCGGCGCGCGAGTCCTTGTACCGCCCGGCGAGGCCGTGCCGTCGGATGGCGTAGTAGTGCACGGCCGATCGAGCTCCTCGCAGGCGTCGTTGACCGGCGAATCGCTGCCCGTCGAGAAATCCGCCGGTGCGCCGGTGCTTGCGGGCGCGATCAACCTCGACCAACCGTTGGTGATTGAAGTCGGCCGCAGTGTCACCGAATCGAGCTCGCTCGCATTGCAGCGGATGGCCGAAGAGGCGGGCCGCGAGCGCCCGCGCACCGATGAGCTTGCCGCGCGTTTTGCTGCGCCGTACTTGTGGTTGATGGGTTCAGCGACCTTGATGACGTTGCTGGGCTGGTTGCTCGTGGATCCTTCGCAGGCCGTATCGAGCGTGATTGCTGTACTGATTGCTGCATGCCCGTGCGCGTTACTCCTGGCGTCCCCTGCTGCCACTGCAGCGGCGCAATCGGCATTGGCGCGGCGTGGTGTTCTGGTCGCCCGCAACTGCGCCATCGAAGCACTTGCCAGCGCAGATCTGCTCGCATGCGACAAGACCGGCACGCTAACGACGGGAGAGCCGCGCTTGTTGCGGCAGCTACTGCTGCGTACTGCAGATCCGGAATACACCCTGGCGATCGCCGCCGCGATGGAGACATTGTCCACGCATCCCTACGCGCGTGCGCTGATCGGCGCCGTGCAGTCTCTCGGCAAGTCACTGCCACCGCTGACCGACGGACGCGTCGAAGCGTCTGCAGGCATCGAAGCCACCGTCGGCGGCCGTCGCTACCGGCTCGGCAAAACGGAATTCGCACTGGTCGACAAGCAGGCGTCGCAGCGCGCCGACGTCGCGGCGATTGCGGCGCGCGAAGGACTGCACGCCGCCAGCACGATTGTGCTGGCTGATGCCGAGGGGTCAGTGGCGCTGTTCGTCTTTGGCGAGCGGCTGCGCGACGACGCGGCATCGATGATCGACACGGTGGCTGAGCACGGCGTTGAACCGATATTGATCTCGGGCGACCGGCGCGCACCCGTGCACGCCGTCGCTGCTTCGCTCGGTATTGAACGAGCGCTTGCGCATCAAACACCGCACAGCAAGTGCGAATGGGTGGTCGGTCAGCAAAGGGCAGGGAACAAAGTTGCGAT
>JBDTQZ010000086.1:0-6774 GCA_039931935.1 Burkholderiaceae bacterium
CCGCGACGGCGGCAGTTGCAACGCAGCCGACGCGCGACCAATCGTCAGCCGCTACCGTATCCTCGACGCCGCCGGGTCATGACCGGCGTCCGACCAGCCGTTCACTGTGGGCGGTGGGAGGAGTCGTGCTGGTCGTCAGCGGCGTCTCGATATTCAGCTACGACTTTTGGCAGAATCGTCTCCCTGCGCAAGCCAGTACCTTGGCAGCGGTGCAAGCTCCACCGGGTACCGAGGCGCAACGCAGGCCCGACAACACGCCTGCAACGCAGCCTGTCGCCGCCAAGCCCACAACGAAGGTCGCAGACGAACCCAGCAAGCTCGATCCGACGGCAGCTGAGGCAGAGGCCGCAAAGGCCGCCGCTGCAAAAGCCGTCGCTGCAAAGGCCGTCGCTGCAAAGGCCGCAGCGGCAAGTAAAGATGCGGATGAAAAACGCAGGCGTGAGGAGGCCGAACGCTCAACGCAGCTGGCCGAAGAACAGCGCAAACGAAACGAGGAGGCGAGGAAAATCGCACTCGAGCAAGCCGAGAAAAACCGGATCGCCGCAGAGCAAGCGGCCGCAGCCAAGATGTTCACAGATATCGCCACAGCGTTTATCGGCGGTAGGCAGAGCAATCGTCGGTAAAGCTGCGGGGACGAGAGCTGTCATTGATGGTGTCAGCTCTCGGCTCGTTAGCGGCTCTCAGATCAGCAAGAATTTGACTTCGCAAACTCGCTCAATTGTCACGGCGTGCGTCTGAGTCCCAGCTGAGCCTCGTTCACCCCCGGTCGATTTTTATTCACTCATCCGCCATGTTGTCGGCGTCGTTTGGATGGGACCCTTTCGCGCGACGCATTGATTGACGGACTTTGAATGAAATAAATCAATGAGAGCCACGCATCCGCCACGTTCTGCGCAAAAGCAAAAAGTCCTGCGGAAGCAGGGCCTTTGCCAAGCGGACCCGGTTACTACTTACGTCGGCGCGAGGCTGCGAGACCGGCAAGCCCCAACCAGAGGAGGGCCAAGGTAGAGGGTTCCGGAACAGTCGTTGGAGGCGGCGTGAAATCACCTCGCAGCCCCAGTACGCCATTAATTTCGTTGTCGCCATCAGAGATCAGCGCGCCCGGCCCCCCGCGGATGATGGACGCGTAGCGGAAGGTGGCGTTTGTGCCCGTACCAACTGCGTAGACGAAGCCATCCCATTGAACTGACAAATCGCTGTAAATGCCTTCCATCCACACACGCTCGGTCACTGCCTGCGTCCAGGTAATCAGATCGTTCGAAAGGTAGACCGTGGACTCGATCGCCTCCTGCGGCAACGGACCGTGGTCAATCGTGTTGAAGATCGCAGCCTTGGTGGCCTGGAAGCCCATGTCCCACACGGCATCGCCCGGGGTATCAGTCAGCGTCTGGATCCAGAGATCGTCAATCCCGTTCGCGGCCGCGGCAACGGTACCCCCCAAAACGTAATTGTATGTGCCGTTGTTGCCGTCATTCGCGTTCGGTTGATCCAGCGACCTTCCAGGATTGGCCACCCCGGTGGCGTTCACCAATGAGGCACCGGAAAAGCCGGCAGCGTTGAAAAAGGTGTCATCGAGCAACTGGTTGTTCACCACCTGCTGCCGATTTGCGAGGGTGTTGCTGCCGTAAAAGAGCTGAGCAAAAGTGCCAACGCTGGCACCCTGCCACGTGCGTGGATCATTGGGGTCAACAATCAGTGCTGCCTTCACGGGCAGGCTGGCCACAAGCACCAGAATTGCGAAGAGTGATTTCAGCTTCATCGTGGTCTCCTTGATCCAAGAAGCTACTGAGCCGCGACTGTTGCAAAGTACTTCTTGCAATTGAGCCACATGGTGGTCGCCTCCAGAAATACCCCTGAAGCCGCTCAAGCATGGTTTGTACCAAGTGCAAGACTCTCAAATACTCAAACAGTTAGCTACATGAGCAATGTGTGAGTGTCAAGAATATCGACAGAGAGGAGTGGTCGCGTGCTGAGACCAGTCGCAGTTCACTGCGATCGGGCGGGACGCCATTTGCGCGATGCCTGGCGTCGATTTCTTGTTGATCTAACTTGACGGCAGCCACCGAATCTCGATCGGCCCATTTCCTTCGCTGCCCGAGTGATCAATTGCGCGGCGCTTGGGCGCAACGTATTGCGCAAGATCAGAAAACATTCGCGCGCGCAGCTCTACCGGGTTCTGTGAGTCGAGCGCGATCTTCGCCATGCCTTTGATGGGGTCGCAACCGAGTTCGTTGCAAGCGCTCCATCACATTCAACGTGCGCTTGTTCGGTGTGCCAGCCGTGCGGCCGCCAGTTTTTCGTCCCCGTGCGATGTCTGCTCCGATCAACAATAGAAAATAATCTTAACGTGCCGCTCACGAACAATCGAATGTTTGCAAAACTTGCACCTGCTTGCACTACCGCCCTGGGCCTCCTGTACCCCCAGTCGAATTAGTTTGGACCTGACACGTTGTCGTGCGATGCATTAGATGGGACCCAAATGAATACAC
This sequence comes from Burkholderiaceae bacterium, assembly GCA_039931935.1. Classification (GTDB taxonomy): domain Bacteria; phylum Pseudomonadota; class Gammaproteobacteria; order Burkholderiales; family Burkholderiaceae_F; genus JACCZX01. Next base: position 2,490 of record JBDTQZ010000086.1, read on the forward strand.
TCGTCGATGCTCTTCAACGCGAGCAACACCAATTGCTGCCCGAAACGATGACGTCTTGCTGGCGACCGTACTGGCGACATCCGCCCTGGACCCGTGCAGAATGAGCAATGACGCGGCCCTTGACAGACGCCGCCTTCCACCATCACACACCGGCGTCGCGGTCCTTCGTCGTTTCAGAACGGGACCGATGGCCCGCGCCAAGTGTCATCTCTTGGCCGGGCGCGACTCAGTGCCTGTGAAGCCTCCGACCAGCCGTCGCACGCATTCCGACCGCGCTGGCGTCGCATTGCATTCAGCATCCATTTGCACCTTGCATAGAAGGCGAAGAACCGCAGCACTTCCTGCCGCTGCCTGAAAGTTATGGGGGCCTCGCTGCAGATCAACTTGTCGTCCGTCATGCCGCGATCCACCAATACCACTGCTCCCCAAGCCTTGACTCGGAACGCAGCGCCGCGCGGCAGGCGGGGACCGAGCACCACTGCGTCGAGAAGATCGCCCTCCAGCCCTAGATATTTCGGGACGGAACCGTAGTTGAATGGACACGGCAGGGGTGAGATGAAGTCGATGTGCCCCGTGGACCCGCGTTTAAGAAACGAGCCCTTGGGAATCTCGATCACCACGTCGACTTCGGGCGGGTCGAGCAACAGATCACCAGCAGGACATCGCATTTGAGTCGCATCGATCATACGGGGCAGCCTACGCCAGCCAGCACATCGGCAACCAACCAGCGGCGGCGTCTGTCGCAGCCGCGCGCGTGCCGATGAGGGCTCGAGATCTCTTCTGTCCTAAATAATCACGCCCGACGCACCTACCCGACCAACGGCTGAGCTCACGATCCCCGCTCGCCGTTCATGCACGGCCCATTGATGAGATAAAGATCGGCGCCCAGTCGAACACCTCGCGCCTGCGACGGTGTTCGCCGGGGTGCGTGCAAATCGCCGACTGCAGAGCCAGCACACGGACACTTCTTCCATAGAATCGAGTGGTCAGCCGGCGGCGGTTGCGTTGTGCATCGTCCGATGGCATCGTGAGTCTCCATTTCTTTCGCATCGGTTGCTCATGAACACCCAGGTATTCGCCGGCGTTTTGCTTTCACTGTTCTCAACACTTGTGTTCGCGCAGTGGGAATTACTGCCCGGGTTGGCGACCGACATCGGCGTCGGAGCACGCGGCGACGCGATGGCGGTCGGTGTCGATCGAGTCGAGGGCGGCCATTCCCTCTACCGTTGGGTCGGCAGCGATTGGCAAATTGTTTCGGGCGGTGCCGTACGCGTCGAGGTCGATCCGCAAGGCAATCCCTGGGTCGTGAACAGCGCAGGTCAGATCCTGCGCGCGGGCACCGCAGGTTGGCAACAACTGCCCGGGCTCGCAAGCGACATCGGGATTGGAGCAAATGGCTCAGTGTGGGTCGTCGGCGTCACACCCGCGCCGGGCGGATTCACGATTCATCGGTGGAATGGCCGCGACTGGGACCTGGTGCCCGGTGGCGCGGTACGAATCGATGTCGATCCGCGCGGCAACCCGTGGGTGGTTAACGATGCCGGCAATATCTTGCGGCGGACAACCAACGGGCAATGGCAGCGTCTAGCCGGTAACGCCACAGCTGTGACACTGACAACCGACGGCACGGCTTGGATGCTTGGCAGCGACCGCGTGCCCGGCGGTTACAGCATCCAGCGCTGGAACGGGCAACGATGGCGGCGTGTCAATGGCGGTGGCGTTGCGCTTTCTGCCGGTACGGCACCGTGGCTGATCAATTCCGATAATCAAATCTTTCGCTGGAGTGGAAAGCGCTAACTCGGGTGCGAGAATCGGCGATGCCCGATAACACCGACATTCCGACTTTGCGGCGAATCCTGCACGACTGTCGCCGCATCGCGGTCGTCGGTATCTCGGCTGAATGGCACCGGCCCAGTTTCTTTGTCGGCAAGTACCTGCTCGAGCACGGTTACGTGATGATCCCCGTCAATCCGAAATATCACGAAGTGCTCGGGCAGCCGTGTTACCCGGATCTCGCAGCCGCACGCGCGGCGGGATCGATCGACATGGTCGATTGCTTCCGCAAGGCCGATGACATCGGTCCGCTCGCAGACCAGGCGATCGCCATCGGTGCCAAGACGCTCTGGATGCAGCTCGGTGTCGTCAATCAAGCGGCGGCAGCAAAGGCAACGGCGGCAGGACTCGACGTCGTGATGGACCGGTGCGTAAAGATCGAGCACGGCCGGTTGTTCGGCGGGCTCAATTGGGCCGGCGTCAACACGCGTGTGATCTCGGCGCGACGTCCACGGCAATTGCCGTACTAATGACGGATCGCGCGTTCGGAATCGAGACGCTTTGCCTGCATGCAGGCCAGTTGCCCGACGCGGTCACCGGTTCGCGCGCGCAGCCGATTTATCAAACCACGAGCTATGTGTTCGATTCCGCCGATCACGCGGCGAGCCTTTTCAACCTGCAAACCTTCGGCAACGTCTACTCGCGCATCAGTAACCCGACCGTAGCGGTGTTCGAAGAGCGCGTCGCCGCGCTTGAAAACGGCCGTGCCGCTCTGGCGACGAGTTCAGGAATGGCTGCGCAGCTCACGGCGATCCTGGCGATTGTTCAGCCCGGCGAGCATATCGTTGCGTCGAGTCTGCTCTACGGCGGCACGTACTCGCAGTTCGCGGTCACGCTGCCGAAGATGGGCATTCAGGCGACGCTGGTCGATCCCGATGAGCCTGAAAATTTTCAGCGCGCGCTGCAGCCGAATACGCGGCTTGTCTATGCAGAGACGCTCGGCAATCCAAAGATCAACGTGCTCGACATCGAGCCCATCGCCGCAATTGCGCATAACGCGCAGATTCCGCTGATGATCGACAACACGATGCCGTCACCCTATTTGTGCCGGCCTTTTGATTGGGGTGCCGACATCGTCGTGCACTCGGCCACCAAGTACATCGGCGGTCACGGCACAACGATTGGTGGCGTACTGGTCGAAAGCGGGAAGTTCGACTGGGGCAACGGCAAGTTTCCCGACATGGTGGCGGCATCGAAGGGCTATCACGGCGTCAAGTTCTGGGAGACCTTCGGCGACTTTGCGTACACGATGAAGGCGCGCATGGAAGTGCTGCGCGTGCACGGCTCGTCCCTGGCGCCCTTGTCGGCGTGGTTGCTGCTGCAGGGACTCGAGACCCTGCACGTTCGGATGGAACGCCATGTGCAGAACGCGCGGCGAGTTGCCGAGTTTCTCGAGACGCATCCGCGCGTTGCGTGGGTCAACTGGCCGGGTCTGAAGTCGAGCGCGTACTACGCCTTGGCAAGAAAGTATCTGCGCCTTATCGACGGCGAACCGGGCGCGTCGAGCGTGATGACGTTCGGCATCAAGGGCGGCGCGGCCGCGGGCGTGAAGTTCATCGACAGTCTGCAGTTCCTGTCCCACCTGGCGAATATCGGCGATGCGAAGTCACTAGTGATTCACCCGGCGTCGACGACGCACCGGCAACTGTCGGAAGACGAGCAACGCGCGGCCGGTGTACTGCCCGAAATGGTGCGGTTATCGATCGGCATCGAGTCGATCGACGACATTTTGTGGGATCTTGAACAGGCGCTGAAGAACAGCGGCTGATCAGAAGCCGACCGCCGCCTTACCCTTCAGCGCCAGTATCTTGCGCGCGTCATCCGGTGTTGCTATCTCGAGGCCTAACCCTTCGATGATCTGGCGCACCGCGCGCACCTGCGCGGCATTCGATTCGGCGAACTTGCCAGGCCCGAGCCACAAACTGTCTTCAAGCCCAACGCGCACATTGCCGCCCATCGCGGCCGACATCGCAGCAATCGGCAACTGATTGCGGCCGGCGCCAAGGACGCTCCGGCGATACTGATCACCAAACAAGCGGTCTGCCGTCCGCTTCATATGCGCGACGTCGTCCGGGTGCGGGCCGATGCCACCGAGGATGCCGAACACGCTTTGAATGAAAAGCGGCGCCTTGACCGTACCGCGATCGAAGAAATGCTTGGCGGTATAAAGGTGTCCAATGTCGTAGCACTCGATCTCAAAGCGCGTCGCGTTGTCGGCGCACGACGTCAGGATGTATTCGATATCGCGAAACGTATTTTTGAACACGCGATCGAACGAACCCTCGAGATAGGGCCGCTCCCAGTCGAACTTGAAATCCTTGAACCGCGCGAGCATCGGGTACAGGCCGAAGTTCATCGAGCCCATATTCAGTGATGCCACCTCAGGCTTCAACTGCAGCGCCGGCTGTAAGCGCTCTTCGACCAGCATCGTCGGCGCGCCGCCGGTCGTGAA
>JBDTQZ010000087.1:0-6761 GCA_039931935.1 Burkholderiaceae bacterium
CGTCATGCCCATTTCCACTCCACCTCGCTAGACTTGGCGGGTGTGCACAGCGGGGAGAAAAACATGGGAATGCTGAAGGAGTTTCGCGACTTCGCGGTCAAAGGCAATGTGATCGACCTTGCCGTCGGTATCATCATCGGCGCGGCGTTCGGCAAGATTGTTGACTCACTGGTCAACGACGTGGTGATGCCCGCGATCAATGCGATGACCGGGGGTGCCGTCGATTTCTCCAACCAATACGTCGTGCTGTCGGGCAGCGTTGCGCCCGGAACACCGCTCGCCGCGGCACGCACGTCCGCGGTGGTGCTGGCATGGGGCAACTTCCTCACGATCCTGCTGAATTTCATCATCCTGGCGTTCGTTATTTTCTGGATGATCAAGGCGGCCAACCGCGTGCGATCGGGGCTGTACGCCGCGGCTCCCGCGGCTCCTGAGGATGTCGTGCTGCTACGGGAGATTCGCGACGAATTGAAGCGTCGTTAGCGCCTCCGGCGGTGCGGCGGCGTCCGAGCGCGGACTAGCGGCCGCCCGGCTGCCGCCCGCGTGGGGAATAATGCCTGTCGTCTAATGTAAAACACGCGTCCCTCCGGTTTCTGTACGACTTCATGATCCGTCGCCTTTGGCTCGTCTTTGCTCAAGCCACGACAATCGGTTTGGCGCTGCTATTCATCGTGTCGACGCTTCGGCCGGAATGGCTTTCGCGGCGCCCCGACGTACCGGCGCCCTTGCCTGCCGCTGAAAGCCTGGGTATCAAGCAGGCGGTGGTTCCGGACGCGCGCGCCAATGCGCTGACTTCCTATGGCGGTGCTGTCAAGCTGGCCGCACCCGCTGTGGTCAACGTTTACACAACGAAGGAAGTGCGCCGCCGCGGTGCCGGCGACGATCCACTCTATCGATATTTATTCGGGGACGCGCGCGGCAGCGATCGCGTAGCGAGCCTCGGCTCGGGAGTAGTCGCCACCCGCGACGGTTTTGTGCTCACCAACAACCATGTCGTGCAGGCCGCCGATGAAATCGCGGTCGCGCTCTCGGACGGCCGTCAATTCGAGGCGAAGCTGGTCGGCGCCGATCCCGAAAGCGACCTTGCGGTGCTGAAGATCGAAGCGCGCAATCTGCCGGCGATCACGTTCGGGCGCTCGGACTCTTTGCAGGTAGGCGACGTGGTGCTGGCGATCGGCAATCCGTTTGATGTCGGCCAAACCGTGACGATGGGCATTGTTTCGGCGCTCGGACGCACGAATCTCGGGATCAACACGTTCGAAAACTTTATACAAACGGATGCTGCTATCAACCAAGGCAACTCGGGCGGTGCGCTGGTGGATTCCAATGGCAATCTGGTCGGAATCAACACAGCCATCTTTTCGCGCACCGGTGGCTCGGTCGGCATTGGCTTCGCAATTCCCTCGATGCTGGTGACGCAGGTGATGGATCAGTTGATCAAGACCGGCAAGGTGCAGCGCGGATTTTTCGGCGTCGAGCCTGAGGACATTACACCGGAGATGGCGGGATTGCTGCGTCTCGCTCGCGATGAAGGCGTCATCCTCAAAGGCGTGCAACGCGCAAGTCCCGCGAGCAAGGCCGGGCTCGAGCCGGGTGACGTGATGTTGAGTATCAACGGGCAGGCGGTCGTCAACAGCAAGGCGATGCTGAACCAGATTTCGCAATTGCCGCCGGGGTCGGACGCGCGCGTGAGAGTCGTGCGAGGCGGGAAGGAACTCGACGTCCAGGTGCCGGTGGGCGAACGCCCGACGCCGCGTGCTCGCTAAACGCCGCGCCGGCGTGCAAGCTACCTTGTCAACTCAGCGTGGCAACTTGTCGCGCATCTCGCGTGCCTTCATTATTGCGGCCGGCTCACCACCGCTCGCGGCGCGGCTGTAGTAGTACCAGGCGCGCGGGTAATCTTGCTCGACCCCTTCACCTTTTTCGTACAGGCTGGCAACGATGTAGGCGGAAGCTTCATCACCTTGATCAGCGGCGCGCTCATACCACTGCGCCGCCAGTTTGAAATCGCGCGGGGCTCCGCGACCCAGGAAATATTGCGTCGCCAGTCCGATCTGCGCCTCGAGATGATTCTGTTCGGCTGCCCTGCGAAACCACAAGGTCGCGTCTTCCTGCGACTTGGTGACGTGCTCGCCTCGCTCATACAGCAGCGCTAGCGCAAACTGCGCGCGCGAAAATCCTCGCTCGGCGGACTTGTGCAGCCAGCCAACTGCCGCCGCAGGATCGGCGACGACGCCCTCACCTCCGAGAAGCATTACCGCCAGGTTGAATTGCGCAACGCGATTATTGCGTTCGGCCGCCTTACGGTAGTGCGTTAGAGCACGCGCTGGGTCGTTCGCGCGATACGCGCTCCAACCGGCAGCCACGTCGATATCTTCATCGGGAACGACTTGGAGCTGTCCTGCAGCCGCACTGCTGCAAGCGAGCGCAAGCCACAGCGCAACGCACACACCAACAGCGCGCATCACGTTGACGACGCTTCCTGTGGCGGCGCTGTTTCTTCGGCAACCTTTGGGCGGCCGACAAAGCGGGCGATCAGGATTCCCATCTCGTACAAAACGCATAGCGGAACGGCCAGCAACAGCTGCGACAGCACGTCCGGCGGCGTGAAGATCGCAGCGACGATAAATGCGCCGACGATCACATACGGGCGGGCTTTTTTCAGCTTGTCGATGCTCGCGATGCCGAATCGAACCAGCAGCACGACGACGATCGGCACTTCGAACGTCAGGCCGAACGCGGTGAACAGGCTCATCACAAAGCCGAAATACGCCTCGATGTCAGGCGAGACCGAGACCGATGCGGGCGCAAAGCCCGCGATGAACTTGAACACGAAGCCGAAGACGACGAAATAGCAGTACGCCATACCGGCAAAAAACATCAGCACGCTGGAGGCGATCAGTGGGCCCGCCAGTCGCTTCTCGTGGCGGTAAAGCCCCGGCGCGACGAACGCCCAGACCTGCCACAACACATACGGCAGCGCGACCAGGAACGCGGCGAATAGCGTGACCTTGAGCGGCACCATGAACGGCGTAATGACGCCGGTTGCGAGCATTTTGGTACCGACGGGCAGCGCCGCCAACATCGGCCGCGACAGGAAATCGAAAATTTGCTGCATGAAGAACGCCATCGGGATAAAGACAACGATGATGGCGATCGATGCACGGACGATGCGCTGCCGGAGCTCGACCAGATGCGACAGAAAACTTTGTTCCGGAGCCTGCTCCTCGGTTTCGGCCGACATAGAACCTATCTCAACGCCGAATACGGGGTTTGTTAACGCGCGCGCGCGGCGAGCGTTTGTGACGCGCGGGACCTAGATCAGGCATCGCCAGCTGACGCTTCAGTCTGGCGATCTCTTCGCTTAGCTCGACAATGGTTGGGCCGGGCTTGAAGCGGCGTTCGAAAACCCGATTGACCCATGGCTCGTGGGTGCCGTCCCACGAATAATCGGTCGGCGGCGAGCTGGTAGCCGTGGCGGGATCGTCAAAACCGGTGTTCAAGCCCTTTACCGTCGAGTCGATGCCCGCCTGCAAACTCGAAATATTTCCCTGCACGGTGGATTCGATCGAGCGCGCGACGTCGCGCGCTTCGTCCTGCAGCTTCTTTAAATCTGCCAGCTCGACTTCGCGATTGATGTCGGATTTGACCTGCGCCACATAGCGCTGTGCCTTCCCCGCCCACTCTCCCACCGTACGTGCGACGCGCGGCAGCCGCTCGGGACCGAGCACAATCAGCGCCACGGTGCCGATGGCGGCAAGCTCACCGAAACTGAAATCAAACATCAGAGAGGTTGAAGGTCAAGCGCCGCACGTTCCGCGCTCGACCGGCTTGGCAGCGTAGGTTTCGCAGGCTAGACGTTGGACGCCGGGCCCTTTTCCTTGGCTTGCACGTCGATGGTCTGCCCCGGCACCTGGCGCCGATCGTCGACCGCGCCGGTGACGTCGTCGGTGCCGTCCTTCATGCCTTCCTTGAATCCCTTGATCGCGCCGCCCATATCCTTGCCGATATTTTTCAGCTTGGCGGTGCCGAAAATCAGGATGATCACCAGCAGAACGATCAACCAATGCCAAATCGAGAATGAACCCATTTCATGCTCCTACAGACGTTTCCACGGGCGCGGTCCGCCCAGGATGTGGATGTGCAAGTGATTAACCTCCTGCCCGCCGTCCGGACCATTGTTGATCACGAGCCGAAAGCCATTGTCGCAGCCTTGTTCCTTCGCCAGGCGCGGCGCAAGGGTGACCATTTTACCCAACGCAGCCTCGTGTTCCGGTCCGGAAGTAAGCAGTGAATCGACATGAGACTTCGGGATTATCAGAAAGTGCACCGGCGCAGCCGGATGGATGTCGTGAAATGCCAGCACACTGTCGTCTTCGAATACCTTCTTGCTGGGTATCTCGCCACGGCTGATTCGACAGAACAGGCAATTGGCGTCGCTCACGGTCACAGACCCCTGGCGAGCGCCTTGCGCAGCGCTTGTTCCTCAATGCCCGAGGTACCGGCGCGCCGTGATAGTTCATCTAACACGTTCTCCGGCCGCAGGCCGTAATGCGAAAGCATGACCATGCAGTGAAACCATAAATCTGCAGTTTCAGACACGATGCGCTCACGCTCGCCATCCTTGGCCGCCAACACGGCCTCGGTCGCTTCTTCGCCGATCTTTTTCAGAATTGCGTCATCGCCGAGCGCGAACAAGCGCGCAACGTACGACTCGGCCGCATCGCCGCCCTTCCGAGAGTCGATCACGTCGGCAAGTTGCTTAAGCACCGAATCGCTCATTTTGGATACATCAGTTCCGGGTCCTTTAATACCGGATCGACCGTTTGCCACTGTTCGCCCTCGAGGCGGCGGAAAAAACAGCTCTCCCTACCTGTGTGGCAGGCGATGCCGCCTGTCTGCTCAACAGCGTACAACACGACGTCGCCGTCGCAATCAAGACGAATTTCTACAACTTTCTGGCGATGTCCCGACTCTTCACCCTTGCGCCAAAGGCGCTTGCGAGTGCGCGACCAGTACACAGCGCCGCCCGACGATGCCGTTTCGGCCAGCGCGTCACGGTTCGCCCAAGCGACCATCAACACCCGCGCACTCGCGGTGTCCTGCGCAATAACGGTCACCAATCCATCGGCGTCGAACTGGACGTCATCGAGCCAGGTCATGAGTTCAGTGAGACCGTCAAATCGCGTCCGAGCGGCCGTGCAGCGTCGCGCCTGGCTAGGCGCAAAGCGCAGACATAGCGGGGACTATGGCGAGCATTTGCAACGACGCCCGACGCGACGAGGCGCGGATGAGCGGGGGCGCATTTCGGCGGTCTCACTGAACTAGAGCCTCATCGGAATGCCACATTCAGACATGTGCTGCTTAGCCTGCCGCACGGTGAATTCGCCGTAGTGAAAAATAGAAGCCGCCAGCACCGCGTCGGCGCGTCCGGCCAGCACACCGTCAGCCAGATGCTGCAAGGTCCCTACGCCGCCCGATGCGATGACCGGAACCGAAACCGCATCGGCCACCGCGCGCGTAAGTTCAAGATCGAACCCGCTCTTGGTTCCATCGCGATCCATACTGGTCAAAAGGATCTCACCAGCGCCGAGTCTTACCACCTCGCGTGCCCAATCAACTACATCGAGTCCGGTGGCCGTGCGGCCGCCGTGCGTATAGACCTCCCAGCCCGGCGCATCCGACCTTCGCCGGGCGTCGATAGCGACCACGATGCACTGCGAGCCAAAGCGCGCGCTGGCGTCGGCGACCAGTCGAGGAGTCTGTACCGCAGCCGTGTTGATCGAAATCTTGTCGGCCCCCGCTAGCAGCAACCGTCGTACATCGTCAACCCTGCGCACACCACCGCCAACGGTCAGCGGAATGAAGACCTGGTTCGCCACCGATTCGATCACTTCAACGATGATGTCGCGCTGATCCGAGCTCGCCGTGATATCGAGGAATGTCAACTCGTCGGCGCCCTCGCCGTCGTAGCGGCGCGCAATTTCGACCGGGTCGCCGGCGTCGCGCAGGCTAACGAAGTTAACTCCCTTGACAACGCGTCCCGCGTTGACGTCGAGGCAGGGAATGATGCGTTTGGCCAACATATCGTTACGTGCAATCCGTCTGCTGGCAATGTAACGCATTGCGAATGCGCGAGTGCCGTCGCTAGAGTCGCCTCCCTATGCAACCGTCACCGCACGCGATCGAGCTTCCGCGCTGGCGCGTCGAGACGTTTCTCGACTTCCGCCAGGACGTTCGCGCAGGTTCGTGCAGGCGCGCGCCGAGTGTTTACGCGCCAGCGGGCAAGACGCCGATCTGTGGAAATAACTCTAGGCGGTTAACGCGTCAGCGCGTTCCTGGGCAACCTTGAAGTCGATCGCTCCCTCATACAGCGAGCGGCCGAGTACTACGCCTTCGACGCCCTCGTCTTCCATTGCGCACAATTGCTCGATGTCCGCCAGGCTGGCAACGCCGCCACTGGCGATCACTGGGATTTTTACGTGCCGCGCGAGCTCGGCGGTCGCTTCGAGGTTCACGCCGGTCATCATCCCGTCGCGCCCGATGTCGGTGTAGATAATGGCTTCGAGGCCGTAGTCCTCGAACTTCAACGCAAGGTCGGTCACGTCGTGGCCGGTCATCTTGCTCCAGCCGTCGGTCGCCACCTTGCCGTCTTTGGCATCGAGCGCGACGATCACGTGGCCGCCGAACGCGCTGCACGCGTCGTGCAGGAAACCGGGGTTCTTAACTGCGGCGGTGCCGATCACGACGAAGCTGACACC
>JBDTQZ010000088.1:0-6712 GCA_039931935.1 Burkholderiaceae bacterium
CTTTGCTGGCAAGTTTGTCGACTGTTGTCAACGCGCAGGAAGTGACCGGTGCTGGCGCCTCGTTTCCGGCTCCGGTGTATGCAAAGTGGGCTGATGCCTACAACAAGGCGACGGGGGTGCGAGTCAACTACCAGTCAGTGGGATCCGGGGCCGGCATGCGACAGATTCGCGGCAAGACCGTCGACTTCGGTGCGTCGGATGCGCCACTGTCAGACGCTGATCTTGCAAAGGATGGTTTGATCCAGTTTCCCACCGTGATCGGCGGCGTGGTGCCGGTCGTCAACATCAAAGGCGTCACGCCGGGCCAGATGAAACTGACGGGCGCACTGCTCGGCGACATCTACCTCGGCAAGATCACGAAGTGGAACGATCCGGCAATTGCAGCGCTGAATCCCGGCGTGCCGCTGCCGGACTCGGCGATTGCCGTCGTGCGTCGCGCCGACGGATCGGGCACCAGTTTTCTCTTTACGAACTACCTATCGAAGACGAACCCGGAGTGGAAAGCGAAGGTCGGTGAAGGCACGGCGGTGAACTGGCCGACGGGGGCCGGTGGCAAGGGCAACGAAGGTGTGTCGGCGTTCGTACAACGGTTGCCCAACTCGATCGGTTACGTCGAGTACGCTTACGCCAAGCAGAACAAGATGTCGCACGTGCAGATGCGGAATCAGGCCGGCAACTTCGTCGCACCGAGCGATACGAGCTTTAAGGCGGCAGCTGCAAGCGCCGAATGGTCGAAGAGTTTTAACCAGGTGCTGACCGATCAACCGGGCAAGGACTCGTGGCCGATTACCGGTGCGACGTTCATCATGATGCACGCGAAGCAGGAAAAGCCTCAGCAAGCGGCGGCGGCATTGAAGTTTTTCGATTGGGCATATACCAACGGCGACAAAATGGCCGACGAGCTCGACTATGTGCCGATGCCCGATGCGGTTGAAAACATCATCCGTACGCAATGGCGGAAGATCACCGACGGTTCAGGTAAGGCTGTCGTTAATTGATCATGCGCGAGGGGCGGCACCACCCTTTGGTGGTGCCGGCAATGGCGTGAGCGTTGCAAATTTCTCCCTGGCGCTACGATGAGTTCCATTGCAACGAGTGAGCTGCCGCCTGAAGTGCTGCAGCCGCGGGAACTGCCTCCAGTGCGCCCGTCTGGACGATTCGGTGATGTTGTCTTTGCCAATGTGACGCGTCTGGCGGCAGTCATCACACTGTCGCTGCTGATCGCGATTATCGTGTCGCTCGTAATCGGCGCGTGGCCGTCGATTCGCGAGTTCGGCCTGCCGTTCTTGTGGACCGCCGAATGGGACCCTGTACAGAGCAAGTTCGGTGGGCTCGTGATGATCTATGGGACGATCGCGACATCAATCATTGCGCTGATCATTGCGGTGCCGGTCAGTTTCGGTATTGCGCTGTTTCTGACCGAGCTTTCGCCCAAGTGGCTGAAGCGACCGCTCGGAACCGCAATCGAATTGCTGGCGGCCATTCCGTCGATTGTCTACGGCATGTGGGGACTGTTCGTGTTCGCGCCGATCCTCGCGCAGTTCGTGCAACAACCTTTGCAGGCCGCGCTAGGTAATGCGCCGGTCGTGGGCAGTCTTGTGTCCGGCCCACCGGTAGGCATCGGTATCTTGTCGGCCGGCATCATCCTCGCGATCATGATCATTCCATTCATCGCCGCCGTGATGCGTGATGTATTCGAAGTGACGCCGGCGATGCTAAAGGAGTCGGCGTATGGCCTCGGCTCGACAACCTGGGAAGTCGTGTGGAAGGTAGTGCTGCCGTTCACCAAGGCAGGCGTCGTCGGCGGCATCATGCTCGGGCTCGGCCGCGCACTTGGTGAGACGATGGCCGTAACGTTCGTGATCGGCAACTTCAACCAGCTAAACACGCTATCGCTATTCGAAGCCGCCAATTCGATTACATCGGCGCTTGCGAACGAGTTCGCAGAGGCCACTCCCGGCCTGCACGAAGCGTCGCTGATCTACCTCGGACTGATCCTGTTCTTCATCACGTTCGTCGTGCTTTCGTTGTCCAAGCTATTGTTGATGCAGATGCGCCGTAAAGAGGGCACGCGTACATGAGTGCCGTTCCGGTCTCGATGTCGCGCAGCGACTATCGACTTCCGTTGCATCGACGCCGCAAGTTGATCAACCGCGTGGCGCTCGCGCTCTCTCTGATCGCGATGGCTTTTGGTCTAGTGTGGTTGATCTGGATTCTGTGGGATGTATTGATTCTCGGCGTGCAGGGGATCAATGCCGCCACGTTCACCGAATCGACCCCGCCTCCCAATTCCGAAGGTGGAGGGCTGGCTAACGCCATCGTTGGCTCGCTGATCATGGTGCTCTCCGCCACCGCGGTCGGCACGCCGATCGGGATGCTGGCCGGCATTTATCTGGCCGAGTATGGCGATCGCACGGGGCTTGGCAGGGTAACGCGCTTTATCAACGACATCTTGCTCTCCGCACCATCGATCGTGATCGGCTTGTTCGTGTACACGATCATCGTGGCGCAGACGAGGTCGTTTTCGGGCTACGCGGGCGTTGTCGCGTTGGCGTTGATCGTCATTCCGGTCGTCGTGCGCACGACCGAAAACATGCTGCAGCTGGTTCCTAACTCATTGCGCGAAGCAGCCGTTGCCTTGGGCTCGTCCAAACGAGTAATGATTCTGCGCGTGACGTTGAAGGCGGCGCGTGCCGGTGTCGTGACCGGCGTGTTGCTCGCTCTGGCGCGGATCGCGGGCGAGACTGCCCCGTTGTTGTTTACTGCGCTGTCCAATCAGTTCTTCAGTTTGGATTTGAGTGATCCGATAGCCAACTTACCGGTCACCATATTTAGATTTGCTCTAAGCCCATTTGCGAACTGGCAGCAGATGGCATGGGCTGGCGTGTTCCTGATAACGATCGGTGTGCTTGCGTTGAATATCCTGGCACGCGTGCTGTTCCGACAAAAACACTAGAGAACTGCGATGGCAGGCGTGACAGTACCGGCATCGATCACAGCGGCGGCGAACAGGACGATGCCGACAAACGCAGCGATGCATGCACCAACCAATATCGTCAGCCGTAAGTTAGCCAACGAGCGCATCAAGATGGACGTGCGCGATCTCAATTTTTACTATGGCAAGTTCCAAGCGCTGAAAAATATAAACTTGCAGATTGCGGAAAAGAAGGTCACGGCGTTTATCGGTCCGTCGGGCTGCGGCAAATCGACGTTGTTACGCGTTTTCAACCGGATGTACGAGCTGTATCCGGAGCAGCGCGCTGAAGGCGAGGTCAGTGTCGACGGCGAGAACATTTTGACCTCGCGAGAAGATGTGGCGTTGATTCGCGCCAAGATTGGCATGATCTTTCAGAAGCCGACGCCATTTCCAATGTCGATCTACGACAACATCGCGTTCGGCGTAAAACTGTTTGAAAAGCTGTCACGCTCCGCGATGGACGAACGCGTTGAGTGGGCGCTGCGCAAGGCTGCGTTATGGACCGAGGTCAAGGACAAGCTGGCACAGTCGGGAACCAGCCTGTCGGGCGGGCAGCAGCAGCGCTTGTGCATTGCCCGCGGCATTGCGGTCAAGCCCGAGATCATCTTGCTCGACGAACCGTGCTCGGCGCTTGATCCCATTTCGACGGCGAAGATCGAGGAATTGATCGACGAGTTGAAAAAGGATTACACCGTGGCGATCGTGACTCACAATTTGCAGCAGGCAGCGCGGGTATCGGACTACACGGGTTACATGTATCTCGGCGATTTGGTCGAGTTCGGCGACACCGACCAGATCTTCGTCAAGCCGGCGCGCAAGGAAACCGAGGACTACATTACTGGGCGTTTTGGCTGACAACGCCTCAGTTGTCGCACGCAAGGAACAGCAATGCCGACTGGCGATCACTCAATAAAGAAATACGACGAAGAACTCGAGGCGATACGCTCGCGCGTACTGCAGATGGGTGGATTGGTCGAGTCGCAAGTGCGCACGGCACTCAACGCGTTCGAAACCGCCGACCAGCAGCTTGCGCAGCAGGCGATCGACGCTGACCGACGGGTCAACGAACTCGAGATGGACGTTGATCAAATGGTCAACTACGTGATCGCGCGCCGCCAACCCACGGCCGGGGATCTGCGCATGATTACCGGCGTTGCCAAGGTGATCACCGATCTGGAACGGATCGGCGACGAGGCGAGCAAGATTGCCCGTGCCGTCCAGTGGTTGCTCGAGAAGGGCGATCAGGCACGGCTTAACCGCATTCCGGACATCAAGTCCTCAGGTGAGGCCGTGGCATCGATGTTGCGACGGGCGCTCGATGCGTTCGCGCGTATGGATGCAGTTGCAGGGGCTTCGATCATCAAGGACGATCTCGGCATCGACGATCGATTTCGCGCGGTGTTGCGGCAATTGATCACGTTCATGATGGAGGATCCGCGCACGATCTCGGCGGCGCTCGACTGCATATGGGTCGCCAAGGCGATCGAGCGCATCGGCGATCACGCAAAGAACGTCGCTGAGCACGTGATCTTCATCTCGCAGGGCTGGGACGCGCGCCATCGGTCGCTGGAAGACGTCGAACGCGCGGTCTCGCGCGCATGACCGCGGCGTCGATCCTGGTGATCGAAGACGAGCCCGCGATCCAGGAGTTGGTTGCCTACACCTGTACTACGCAGGGTTACACGGTGCGACGTGCCGATTCGGTCGGCGCAGGTCGTGACGCAATCGACCGCGAGTTGCCCGACATGGTGCTGCTCGACTGGATGCTGCCCGACAAGCCGGGCCTTGAGCTGCTGAAGGACCTGCGCGCGCACGAACGCACCAAGGTCATGCCGATCATCATGCTGACTGCCAAGGGCAACGAGGGCGACAAGGTGATCGGACTTGATTCGGGTGCCGACGATTACGTCGTCAAGCCGTTTTCACCGCGCGAGCTCCTGTCGCGCATGCGCGCTGTGTTCAGGCGTCGATCACCGCAACATAGTGGGGAGACTCTGGAATATGGCCCACTAATGGTGGATCCGTCGCGTCATGAAATTTTGGTTGAGGGGGTCCCGATCAAAATGGGGTTGGCTGAGTTCAAGCTCCTCAAATTCTTGGTCGGTCACCCGGATCGGGTGTTCACAAGAACGCAGTTGCTCGATAGTGTCTGGGGCGATCATGTCTTCATTGAAGAACGCACGGTCGACGTGCATGTACTGCGACTGCGTAGAGTACTTGCGCCTGCCAAGGCGCAACATCTGATTCAAACTGTGCGTGGCATCGGCTATCGGCTGACGATGCGTCCGGAACCGTAGCATTGATGTTCGACCGGTCGCGTAGCGGACTGATACTCCTTGCTCCCGCGCTGCTGCGGCTGGCCGGACTCGCGGCGTTTGCCACGATCGTCGGCATCGCCTTCGGTATGCAGGCCGGCCTGTGGATCGCCGTAATTGGCCTGGCCGCGCTTCTGTTGATTCACGTGCGCTACGCAGCTTTGCTCGCAGCGTGGCTCGATCAGCCGCGACTTGAAGATGTCCCTGACGGCTGGGGCATTTGGACCGACGTCTTTGCGCGGCTGTACCGCACCCGCCGCTCGACCGAGCAGAACGAGCAACGCCTGCTGGAGAACGAGGAGCGCTTCAGACGCACAATTAGCGCACTCCCCGAAGGCATCGTGTTGATCGACGCAACGCTGCAAATTGACTGGTGCAACCCAGTCGCCGAGCAGCACTTGGGCATTTCGTTGCGCGCCGATCAAGGATTGCGAGTGACGAATCTGGTGCGCGATCCGGAATTCGTCGGCTACATGACGTCGGCGCGCTTCGATCAGGCGCTGGTTTTTCAACCGATGTCGCGCCCGAGCCTCGCGCTCGAAGTACGGGTGGTCGAATTCGAGCTCGCACGCCTGATTCTGATTACGCGCGACATTACGCAACGCGAGCGCGTCGATGCGGTGCGGCGCGACTTCATTGCCAACGTGTCGCACGAGTTGCGCACACCGCTGACCGTCGTGAATGGGTTTCTCGAAACGTTGATCGACGCGCAATCGGAAAATGGCGGCTCGCGCCAGCACCATTTGCAATTGATGCATGAACAGGCGCAGCGCATGCATCGGCTCGTTGAGGACCTACTGACCTTGTCGAGGCTTGAATCACAAGAGACGCTTGCGTCCGACGAGGTAGTTGACGTGCGTCAATTGATGCGCGAGGTCGCCGATGAAGCGCGGGCCCTATCTTTGGGTCGGCACCAGATCGATGTTGATCTGACGCCGGGCTTTGTACGTGGCAGCCGCGAGGAATTGCGCAGCGCGTTTGGCAACATCGTCTCGAACGCAGTGCGCTACACGCCAGACGGTGGAATCATTTCTCTTGCATGGCGTGAAAATGCGAGTGGCGGCCGGTTCGAAGTCAGTGATACCGGCCTTGGCATCGCACCCGATCACATTCCTCGGTTAACAGAGCGCTTCTACAGAGTTGATAAGAGCAGATCGAGAGAAACCGGCGGCACCGGACTTGGACTCGCGATCGTCAAGCACGTCTTGCTACGGCATGGCGGTCGCTTAGACGTTCAATCCGAAATCGGCCGCGGCAGCACTTTTTCTGCCGTATTTCCAATTGAGCGAGTGGTGACGCAAAGCGATCATGTAGCAGCTGCCGCATAGGGTTGAGGCTGAAGTGCGGTGCTATGATTCCGCGCCCTCGGGGTGTAGCGCAGCCTGGTAGCGCGCCTGCTTTGGGAGCAGGATGTCGGGAG
>JBDTQZ010000089.1:0-6710 GCA_039931935.1 Burkholderiaceae bacterium
CGCGAGGCATTGGGCTCAGTGGCCTATCCACGCGAAGCTGCGCTCGACAATATTCAGGGCGAGGTAATGGCCGAATTCACGCTCGGCCCGAACGGGCAGATACGCGACATCGTCATCAAGAGCAGTACGAATCGGGTATTCAACAAGCCCGCGATACAAATGATCCAGACGCGGTTGGTTTGCAAAGGCCAGGGGCAGGATGTGAAGTTGTCGTTGCCTATCAGCTTTAAACTTAATTAATAAATGGCCAGGACGGCTCACGAGGCGCCTGGCCAAATAAACGTCCTACAAGGAGAATTTCAATGATCGGGTTTTTTCGCCGCCACGCGGCTCTTTTGATTGCGGTCGCGCTGACTTCAGGGTTGGCGCCGAGCATCGCCGCGGCGCAACAAGATGCAAACAAGTCCGCCCCGCCGGTGTTGGTGCCACCCGCTGACACGCAAGCGACGCCTTCGATGCCTGCTCCCCCTCCAACGATGGCTCCGGCGGCCAAGGCTGTGCAGCCCACGGTCACGAAGGAAACTGTCGACAACCCCTACGGGCTTGGAGCGATATTGCGCCAGGGTGACTGGGTCGCAATTGGCACGCTTTCAATTCTTGGAATCATGTCGATGGGAAGCTGGTACATCCTGATCGTCAAGCTGTGGGAGCAGTACAAGCTGATGCGTGAAGGGCGTGACGTGCGCAAGGCATTCTGGAAGGCGCCCTCGTTGCGTGAAGGTGCGACGCGGCTCGATAAGAGAAGCGCGTATCGGTACATTGCCGAAACGGGTCTGGAAGCCAATGAACACCACGAGGGCGCGCTGACCGAAAATATCGATCTGAACACGTGGGTAACGATGTCAGTGCAGCGCTCGGTCGATGCGGTGCAGGCGCGGAGCCAGGATGGTCTTGCGTTTTTGGCCACAGTCGGCTCTACCGCACCGTTCGTGGGGCTGTTCGGCACGGTCTGGGGTATTTATCACGCGCTGACTGCGATCGGTATCGCCGGTCAGGCTTCGATCGACAAGGTCGCCGGACCGGTCGGCGAAGCGCTGATCATGACGGCGATTGGTCTTGCCGTCGCAGTGCCGGCGGTCATGGGCTACAACTGGCTGATTCGCCGCAACAAGGTGGCAATGGATGCAGTGCGTACTTTTGGTGCCGACCTGCACGCAGTGCTGCTCGGTGGCCGCCCGGAGTTGAAAGGCGCTCCGGCAGGCGCGCTGGCCCGCTCCCGCTAAGCGCCAGAGGCTGACCATGGCGATGAGTATCGGTCCCGGCGAAGGGGCGGAAGAAGAAGCGATCTCGACCATCAACACCACGCCGTTGGTCGACGTGATGCTGGTGCTGTTGATCATTTTCCTGATCACGATTCCGGTGGTGACGCAGTCGATTCCGCTAAAGTTGCCGGAGGAGTCGAACGTCCCGCGGCAAACCAAGCCCGAAAACATTGAGCTGGCCGTTACCAAGGACGGCGATGTTTACTGGGGTATGCAGCTAGTAAAGGACAACGATGAGTTGGTAAACCGACTCAAGGCCGTGGCCGTTTTGGTGCCGCAGCCCGAGCTCCACATTCGCGGTGACCTTGCGGGCCGCTACGAGTTTGTGGGCAGGGTCGTCTTCGCTGCGCAGCGTGCGGGAATTCAGAAGATCGGTTTTATAACTGAACCCCCACCGCGCGGATGACAGATCGGAGAACAAGATGGCAATGAACGTAGGCGGTGGAGGTAGCGGCAAGGATCCCGATGTGATCCTCGACATCAACACCACGCCGTTGATCGACGTGATGCTGGTGTTATTGGTGATGTTGATTATCACGATTCCAATTCAGTTGCACTCAGTCAACCTGAACATGCCGATCGGCACGCCTCCGCCGCCGCTCGAAGAGCCCGTGGTGATCACAGTCGACGTCGACTTTGACGGCACGATTTATTGGAATGGCGAGATTTTGGCCGGGAAGCCCGCGCTCGAAGAGCGCCTGGTTGCCGCAGCTGCGATGCCGGTGCAGCCCGAAGTCCACTTGCGGCCGAACAAGTTGGCCGAGTACAGGGACGTTGCGATGGTGATGGCCGCCGCGCAGCGGCTCGGCGTTGTCAAGCTCGGCCTGGTGGGCAACGAGCAATTCGTGCGTTAGTCGCGCTATCCGGAGACGTTGCAATGCGATTTGAAGGAGCAACTTTCGCCACGCGAGCGCTGCGGCTATCCCTGGCCGCCATGGCAGTTTCAGCGGCCTTTGGCGGGCAGATGGCCGGCGAGGGTGGGCTGACGTGGTCTGCCGCGCAGGCGCAGGAAGCCGTTCGAGGTGAGATCGGCCGCCCACTGCAGGCTGCGCGCGATTTGATCAAGGCGAAGAAATATCACGAGGCACTCGCCAAGGTTCGGGAAGCTGACGCGGTACCGAATCGCAACGCGAATGAAAATTTCCTGCTGGAGCAGATGCGCGCCTCGGCAGCACTGTCGGCCGGCGATAACGGACAGGCCATCAAGGCGATTCAGTTTCTGTTGAATTCGGGCCGTTTGTCCGAGTCTCATCAGGCGCAATACGCGGGCAGCCTTGCTTCTCTCTACTACCGGGAAAAAGACTACAAAGACGCGGCTCAGTGGGCGAGCAGAGCGCTGCGAATGAACCCGTCCGACGGCGCGATGCGGAACTTGCAAATCCAGTCCTATTATCTGGCGGGAGACCTCGCGGGTGCCTCCAGGGAAGCCCTAGAGGACGTACAAGCAGCCGAAAAAGCAGGCCGCACTCCGCCGGAGGATCGTCTGCAGTTGCTCGCCAACATCGCGTCGAAGACCGGTGATCGCGCGGGTTACGTCGCCGGTATCGAGCGCCTCGTCGCGTATTACCCGAAGAAGGAATACTGGGTCGATCTGTTGCGTCGCCTAGAGGCGAAGCCGGGGTTTTCGAATCGGCTGGCGCTCGATCTGTATCGGCTGCGCGCAGCCACGAAGACGCTCGATTCACCGAACGAAGTCGTTGAGATGGCGCAGCTAGCGCTGCAGCAGAAGCAGGCGGGTGAAGCGAAGAAACTGCTCGACGATGCATTTGCCTCCGGACTGCTTGGCAAGGGTACAGAAGCGGAGCGGCAGAAGCGGCTGCTGGCGCTTGCGAGCGAGCGCGTCGCTGAAGCTCCCGCGCAGCTCAAGCAGGCCGAGGCCGATGCGCTCGCGTCCGCTGACGGCTCCGATCTGGTGAATGTCGGTTTTGCGTATACGGGCTTGGGCCAGTTCGACAAGGGCATTGCACTAATGCGGCAGGCAATTACTCAGGGCAAGTTAAAGCGCGTCGACGAGGCGAACTTGCACTTAGGAATTGCCTACCTACGCGCCGGTGAAAAAGCGAAAGCGCGCGAGACTTTCAAGCTGGTCAGTGGCACCGACGGTACGGCCGATCTGGCGCGACTGTGGATGCGAGTTGCTTGAGGTCGCGCAACGCAAGTGCAGCAGTAGAAGTCCAAAAAAAACCCGCCGGGAAGGCGGGTTTTTCATGGGCATCGTGCTTTATTACATGATGTTGAAGGCGTACGCAGCGCGCAGCAGGAACGTGCGGCCACGCGGGTCGGTGAAGCGGGGGTCATAACCCCGCTGGAAGGTCGTCGCCTGTACCGAGCGCGGCGGATCTTCATCAAACGCGTTCAGCAGGCCGCCCGTTAGAGTCAACCCACGCCACCCCGTCCAGGTGACGCTTGCGTCGAACACCGAATAGGTACCAACGTCGGAGGCGCCGCCCTGGTCGGTGTAACCCGACTTGTAACGATTGGCGAGTAGCGCGCTCCACGCCCCGGCTGTCCAGTTCAATGCCGCCACATGCTGCCAGCGGAATACTGGAGCGTTGTCCGAATAGCGGCCGGCAGCACTGAAAAATTCACCCCCCTGTTCGCGCTGGTACTGGTACTTCCGAATGTACGTTCCATCGAACGTGAAGCCCCAGCGACCGTAGGCGGTCGGACCGCCGCGCCAGGCTACCGACACATCGAGGCCGTCGGTTTTCAGATCCCCGAGGTTTTCTGTTGGGATATCGATAAAGGCGATTGGATCGAACGTCGGGAAGTTAAGGCAGACATCGGCGTCGCTGCGATCCTGGCCGGGCCCGGGGCCGGCGGGGAGCTGGCTGCAGCGCACGAACCGTGATGCGTACTTCACCGGATCGGCGAAGATCGCCTGCTCGGGCAGCGCGCTGATCTGCTTCTCGATCTTGATGTTCCAGTAGTCGATCCCGAACGTCCACTGCGGCGTGGGCTCGACCACGAACCCGAAGCCAAAAGTCTTCGAGTCCTCCGGATTCAAGGTGTTGGCCGGCAGCCCGATGCCGGCGGGCCCGCTCTGGCGCGCCAGGACCTGCTGTCCGCAGACGGCGCCCGCCGTCGCGCCGGGCACCGGGTTGCCGCCCGGACACAGCAACGGATCGTCATAGTTATCGCTCGTAAACGTCAGCGCCGGCGGCTGGTAGATCTCGTAAAGCGTCGGCGCCCGGAAGCCGGTGTTGTACGAAGCGCGCAGCAGCACCTGTTGTATCGGCTGCCAACGCAGACCGATCTTCGGGTTGAAGGTGTTGCCGAAGTCGCTGTAGTCGTCAAAGCGTCCGGCTAGCGTCAGGTCGACCTTGGCCACGATGGGGATCGCGAACTCGGCGTAGACCGCGTTCACCTTGCGGCTGCCGCTGGTGTCGGCGTCAGGATCCGCACCGAGGCTGCTTAGTTCTCCAGTGATCGCCGTATTTTCGAAGCTCGACCTCTCCTTCCGCCATTCGTAGCCCAACGCCATGGACAGCGGGCCGGCAGGCATCTGGAACAGATCCTTCGTAACGCGCGCGTCGAAGAAGTCAAACTTGGCATCGCCGATGATGACGTCTGCCTTCGCGGTCGCCGCATTTAGGACCGCCGTACCCGCCGCAGGCTGCGGCCCAAACGGGTTAACGACCCCCGCGATCACTCCAGCCTGCACGACGGAGTCATCCAGATAACCGTTGCTCACCGAGGCGGTAGTGTTGCTCTTCGATGTGCCAACGCCGAGCCGATAGTCCCAGCCGGCAACGCCGCCTGACAGGTCAAGCAAATAGCGTTCAGTGGTGTTCTCGTCAGTGTTGGTGCGCTTGCCTGCTGGCACTTCGCGCCAGTTGGCAACCGCGCCAGCGCCGAATCCGGGCACCGCTGTTACCGGAGCACCGACAGGAAAAAATGGACTCGTGGCTGGGATAAAATGACTAGTCGGGGCGGGCGCTACGCGCGTAGTCTGCTCATTTTCCGCGCGCAGGTATTCGGCCGTGAGGACATGGTTCCTGCCGCTGCCCAACCCCAGGGATCCCCGCAACAACCACGTTTTCTGCTCGTTCTCCGGGATGATGTCGATGTCTCGGGTGAAGTCGTAGCGGCAACTTGAAAATGCGCCAGTGTCATCGACCGATGGCAGGGAACTTGGCGGCGCGCAGGCCGGCCCTGACGGCTCAAAACCGCCTGCGTCACCAGGAAAGCTAGTACCGCTAGTGCCAGAGAGCAAATCATCATTTGTAGGACCCAGTATCCCCGTTGAGGCAAAGCTGCGGTCCGTGGCCTTCATTACTTTCTGTTTACGCCAGTTGAACGAGCCCATAACGTTAAAGCCCTGCGTCGCAAGCGAACCGAAGCCAGCGGCGAGTGTTGCCGATTTGGTTTGGCCAGCGCTGGACTCCTGCGGCACCTGGTAGTCGGCAGCGACCTCGATCCCCTGGAAGTCGCGCCGCAGAATAAAGTTGATAACGCCCCCGATCGCGTCCGTGCCATAAATCGCCGACGCGCCGTCCCGCAACACTTCAATCCGCGAAATCGCGGCCAATGGAATGGCGCTCAAGTCCACCG
Organism: Burkholderiaceae bacterium; assembly: GCA_039931935.1. Classification (GTDB taxonomy): domain Bacteria; phylum Pseudomonadota; class Gammaproteobacteria; order Burkholderiales; family Burkholderiaceae_F; genus JACCZX01. The sequence continues at coordinate 5,817 of JBDTQZ010000089.1, forward strand.
CGGCCGAATCGAACGGGTGATTAACGATGCGGCGACCATTGAGCAGCACCAGTGTCTTGTTCGCGTAGGTACCACTGGCCGCACTCAGACCGCGCAGGTCGGCGTTGGACGTGCCGCCCCCGTTAGTGCTGCCGATTGCTGAGTTAATGCCGAAGTTGGACTGATTAGCCGCAATGCGCTGGACCGCTTGTTCGGCCGTGGTCACGCCCTGCTTGATCAATTCTTCGACTCTAAGGACGGTCACCGGCAGCGCGGTTTCTGCGTCAACCCGCTTAATCGATGACCCGGTGATCTCCACTCGATCGAGTTGCTGCTGCGCGAGGACCGGGGGAGTAATACCAACCAGTCCTGCGCCAAAGGCAGCGCTTATCGCGAGGCTAAGTCGCGTGCGTGTCAACATGTTAATTTGCCCCCATAAATAGTTGCCGAACGGAATCGCGTTCGTATTTTTGCGAGTGACGCGACCGATTTCGGTATGCCGGTAGCGTACTCAGTGTCATGCACGAGTTACGATTTTTTTGCTTGAAGCGAGGATGTATGACCAGCCGTGTCGTATTCGGCCAACACCACTAATTGCTGTTGCAGCGCCGCGCCTGGAAGCGCGCGCTCAGGTTGGTGAACGGCGGATCCTCGTCGAGCACGTTCAGAATACCGGCCCGCAGCGTCAGCCCTTGAAGCCCCTATAGGCGAACGACAAGTCGAAGATCCCATAGCGGCCGACTGTATTGTTGTTAAAGGGGGCTGGATGTTTGCCTTGCTATCCCTGTAGCTCGACGCGTGCGTATAGATCAGGCTGGCGCTGTAAGCGTTCATCTCCCGGCCAAGGCTGAAGATCTGTTTGTAGCGGAAGACCGGGCCGGGGCTGCCGGCGTCGTCGGTGAACTGAGCGTTGTA
>JBDTQZ010000090.1:0-6707 GCA_039931935.1 Burkholderiaceae bacterium
CGCATCCCCCGCGGAAACCGGCGCATCGCGCGCCAGCCTGCCCGAGCGTTTGTCGTGGCGTCTCAGTCCATGGGCTTTGCTCGCCGGTCAGATCGATCTGGCGCTGACACATCCGTCGGCGTTGTCGCAGCCGCTGACGGTCAACGCGCCGTTATTCGGAAAGACATTGACGCTCGGACCCACTTCGATGCGCTTGCCCGCATCGCTGCTGACGGGGCTCGGCGCGCCCTGGAACACAATTCGGCCTGGAGGCATTCTGACGGTTTCATGGGATCGTCTCGCGGTCGAACCCAAGCGCTGGCAGGGCCGTTTGAGCGGCGAGTGGCAGTATGCGTCGAGCGGCCTGACGCCCGTGTCGCCGATGGGTCATTACCGCCTGCAAACCAACGGCGTCTGGCCGGGAACTCAGCTGGAATTACTAACCATTTCGGGTCCCCTCGAGCTAAAGGGCAATGGCACAATCAACGAGGGTGGGCGCTTACGCTTCACCGGACGAGCACAAGCAATGGCCGGCACCGACCCTGGTGTCAAGGCGCAACTGACGGGGCTGATCTCGCTGCTGGGGCGGCGCGACGGCGAGGGATCTCTGTTGAACTTCGGTGGTTGAGATAAAGCTGGACCTACCTCGCCAACTCACATGAGCCGCGTTGACACCAAAACGGAAATGGATGCTAGGCGTCGCGACACCGCCAAGGCTGGACGCCTTGGCAAGGAGCGCAACGACGCAGACACCCGTTTTGGTGGCAACCCGAAGGGAGCGGGGTGCGCGCGGCGCAGAGCGTTGTTGCCTCGTCCTGATGTGTATGAACACACGGCGTCCTCGGCGCCTAGCCCTGCACCGCGCGCACCCCGCTCGCGGTCATGCGAGTTGGTGAGGTAGGTCCATGTGCACGTCAGGCCGCGGCCTTCTGTTCCGCTCGATCGCATTTGCCTGCGCCTGGCTGATGGCGGCGACGACCATCATCACGCCTGCCGTCGCACAAACCTCGCGCGCCAAGCCGCCGCCGAAAGCCGCGCAGAGTGCTTCGCAACCGCAGCAGGCCCGCGAAGAAGGCGTGCTGCTGAACTTCGTCAACGCCGACATCGACGCTGTCGTGCGCGCGATCGGCCAGTACACCGGCCGCACGTTCGTCATCGACCCGAGAGTCAAGGGCACCTTGTCGCTATCGACCGAGCGCCCGGTGACGCGCCAGCAAGCCTACGACCAGTTGCTGACCGCGTTGCGCCTGCAGGGATTCACCATCGTTCAGACCGGCAACGTCGCGCGCGTAGTGCCGGAAGCTGACGCCAAGTTGCAGGGCGGCGCGGTGATCATTCCGAAGGGTTCAGCCCCGAGCGGCGACCAGCTCGTGACGCAAGTGTTCCGGCTGCAGTACGAGTCAGCCACCGCGATGGTGCCGATCTTGCGGCCGCTGATTGCGCCGAACAACACGATTTCCGCGTATCCGCAAAACAACACGCTAGTCATTACCGACTACGCCGACAACCTGCGCCGCATCCAGCGCATCATCGAATCGATTGATACGCCGGCCACTAGCGACGTCGAGCTGATTCCGGTCAAAAACGGGTTGGCGCTCGAGATCGCCACCGTCGTCAACCGCGTGCTCGACGAAGGCGCACGTGCCGCGGGTCAGGCCAGCGATGCTGGTCAGCGCGTTTCGATTCTGGCCGAGCCTCGCACCAACTCGATCATCATCCGTGCGCCGAGTCCGCAGCGACTTCAGCTCGCGAAGAGTTTGATCGCGCAACTCGACAAGCCAGCACTGACCCCCGGCAACATCAACGTCATCCATCTGCGCAATGCCGAGGCGGTTCGGCTCGCGCCGCTGCTGCGCGCGATTATCGGCGCTGATGCGTCCTTCGTGCCGCAAGGCGGCGGTGGTAGCGGCCTGACGCCATCGACGAGCCCCGGACCCGGGTCGAGCGGGGCGCAGCCTGGTCTATCGATCGGAACATCGGGTGGAACCTCTCCTGGCGTCGGCCAGATCGCCAGTGGTGGTTCGGGTGGAGGCGGTACCGGCGGCCTGGCCGGGATGATTCAGGCCGATCCAGCGACCAACTCGCTAATCATCACGGCACCCGAGGTTCTGTATAGAAACATTCGCGCCATCGTCGACAAACTCGATACGCGCCGCGCGCAGGTCGTTATCGAGTCGCTGATCGTTGAGGTGACGGCCGACAAGGCCGCCGAGTTCGGCATTCAGTGGCAGGCACTGGGCGGGCTCGACAACTCCGGCACGAACGTGATCGGCGGTACGAACTTTGGCGTCGGTGGAAACAACATCATCAACGCTGCACAGAACATCGGTTCACTGGGCCAGGGGTTGAACCTCGGTGTAGTGCATGGGCGCGTCAACATTCCGGGCATCGGCGAAGTTCTCAATCTCGCTTTCCTGGCGCGGGCGCTCGCCACCAGTGCCGACGCGAACATCCCGTCGCCACCGACGATCCAGACGCTCGACAACGAAGAAGCCAAGTTTCTGGTTGGCCAAAATATTCCACTGATTACCGGTTCGTTTACGTCGACTGGAGGCGCTGGCGCCGTCAATCCGTTCCAGACCTTTGAGCGGCGCGACATCGGGCTGCAGCTGCGGGTAAAGCCGCAGATTTCCGAAGGCGGCGTCGTTCGGCTTGCGATCTATCAGGAGTTGTCTTCGATCCAGAACACGTTGACGGCGGCGCAGGGCGGCATCATTACTAACAAGCGCAGCTTCGAGTCCAGTGTGCTGGTCGAAGACGGCAACATCGTCGTGCTGGGTGGACTGATCGAGGACCGCATAGACAACAGCAAGAGCAGCGTACCGGTGCTGGGTGACATTCCATTCGTGGGCGGGTTGTTTCGATATGAGAACCGCGGCCGGCGCAAGACCAACCTGTTGGTTTTCCTGCGGCCGTATGTAGTGCGCGACGAAAGCACGTCGTCGTCGCTGGCGCTGGATCGGTACGACTATATCCGCGGCCAGGTCGCCGCCGGCACTCTGCCGGACACCATGGTGTTCCGCGATTTGCAGGGCCGGCAACTGCCGCCGACGCCTGCCGTTCCGCCAACGATGCGCCGACAGCAAGAGGGCGAAGCACCGGCCGTCGCGCCGACACCGACCCCGGCCCAAGCGGGACTCGGGGCGCGGAGCGAGCGACAGGATCCGCCCGCCCCGATTGTCGACGTACCTCCACCGGCCGAAGCACCTGCGCCGCGCCCCGCTCCGCCGAGCGCACCGACGACGTCGGCTCCGCCAGCGGCTATTGTGGCGGCGCCTGCGGTTGTCCCGCCTCCTGTTTCTCCGCCACCGCCGCCGGCACAGATTGCGCGGACCGAGCCGATGCCTGCGCCGTCATCAACGGCACCTTCGATGCCGCGGGAGGAACCTGCGCCGATACAGACTCCACCTCCACCGCCCCCGGTCGCCTCGGTGCCCGCGGCTCCGCCGCCAGCGCCTGCTCCGACGCCGGCGCCGCCGCCGGCGCTTGTTCCGACACCGGTGCCCGCACCTGCTCCAACGCACCCGCCCGTATCGGTAGCGACGGCACCGTCGTCGTCAGCGGCCATTGCCGGAGCAGCGACGCCGTCGGCTGCGCCCGCTACTGCTCCGCCGCTCGACGCTGCGTCGTCAACTCCGCGTCCCGCTCCTGCACAGGCCGGGTCATCGACATTGCTGCAGGTGGCCGCGGTCAGCGACATTGCACGCGGCCGCGATCTGCAGCGCCAGTTGCGCGCCGCCGGAATGGACGCTTATTGGGAAAGCGTGCGCACCAAGCAAGGCAACGACGTCGTGCGGGTACGCGTGACGGTTGATCCGGCCACGCAAGCGATAGCCGACGCGATTGCGAAGTTGAAGGCGATGGGATTCGATCCGATCATCGTAACTCCATGAGTAACGTGCAAACCCATCTCAAAAACGTAGCGAGCGGCCCGAGCTTGCTGCGAGGAGCGCACACGTACGAGAGCTACGGCGAGCACCGCAGCGGCGAGATCGGGCCGCACAGTAGTTTTGGAGATGGGTTTTGATCACCGCCAACCGCCTCGTCCCTTACGCGTTCGCGCGCGATAACGCCATCCTGCTCGTACCGAAGAGCGAGCGCGATGCCGAGGTCTGGATCAGTGACGCCACGCCTCTAGCCGCATTGAACGAGGTCATCCGTGTCTTTCCCGGCAAGGTCAAGCCGATCGTCGTCGAGCCGGGCAAGCTGGTCGCGGCCATTTCGCAGACCTATGGCGATCAGGGCGGCTCTGCGCAGCAGATCGTCGGCGACATCGAAGGCGAATTCGATATCACACGAATGATGCAGGAGGTCCCCGACGTCGAGGATCTCCTGGAGACCGAAGACGACGCACCGATCATCCGCATGATTAACGCGCTGCTGACTCAGGCGGCGCGCGACGGCGCATCGGATATCCACATCGAAGCGTTTGAAACCTATTCGCTGGTGCGCTTCAGGATTGACGGTACGTTGCGCGACATCGTGCGCCCGAAGCGCGCGCTGCACGCCGCGCTGGTGTCGCGCATCAAGATCATGGCGCAGCTCGACATTGCCGAGAAGCGCTTGCCGCAGGATGGCAGGATTACCTTGCGCGTCGGCGGAAGACCGGTCGATGTGCGGGTCTCAACGCTTCCGACCGGGCACGGCGAGCGCGTCGTGCTGCGTCTACTCGAGAAGGATCTTTCGAAGCTCGAGCTCACCAACCTTGGCATGGCCGAAGGCACTCTCGCGGGCTTCGACAAGCTCATTCATCAACCTCACGGAATCATTCTGGTCACGGGCCCGACCGGCTCCGGCAAATCGACGACTCTGTACGCAGGGATTCGCCGGCTCGATAAGAACACGACCAACATCATGACGGTCGAGGATCCTATTGAGTACGACATCGAAGGCATCGGCCAGACGCAGGTCAACGCGAAGATCGACATGACGTTCGCGAAAGCGTTGCGCGCGATCCTGCGTCAGGATCCGGACATCGTGATGATCGGCGAGATCCGCGATCTCGAGACCGCGCAGATCGCAGTGCAGTCGTCGCTGACCGGTCACCTCGTGCTGGCGACGTTGCACACCAACGACGCCGCATCGGCGGTCACACGCCTGATCGATATGGGCATCGAGCCTTTCTTGCTGTCGTCATCTCTGCTCGGAGTGCTTGGTCAGCGCCTGGTCCGTAAGCTCTGCCCGCACTGCAAAGAGTCCGACCCGACGGTGGGTGGATGGCGCGCTGTCGGCTGCGGCCACTGCGGCCACACCGGCTATCTCGGCCGCACTGGCATCTACGAGTTGCTCACCGTCAACGATGAAATTCGCATGCTGGTGCACCAGGGTTCGAACGACACCGACATGCGCCGCGTAGCGGAAAAGAACGGAATGATCAACATGCGCGCCGATGCGCAACGCTGGATCAAGACCGGCGTCACGTCGCAGGAAGAAACGCTCCGCGTCACGCGCGAGTAGCTGTCGCATGGCTGCATTCAGATTTGCCGCGGTCGACAACGTCGGCAAGGAATCCACAGGAGTCTTGGAAGCAGACAGCGCGCGCCTCGCGCGCCAGCTGCTGCGCGGTCGCGGACTGATTCCGCTATCGGTCGATCCGGTGATGAGTGACGTCGGCGCACGCGCCGGCGGCTTGTCGCTCAGCCGACGGCTGTCGCAAACCGAGCTCGCGGTCATCACCCGCCAGCTTGCTTCGCTTCTCGGCGCGCAATTGCCAGTGTCCGACGCGCTGACTGTGATGGTCGAGCAGAGCGAAAAGCAAAGCGTGCGTGAGCTGATGGCGTCGATTCGCACGGACGTGCTCGGTGGCACATCTCTGTCAAAAGCGCTGGTGCGCCACCCGCGGCAATTTCCCGATATCTACCGCGCGCTTATCTCCGCCGGTGAGGAGTCGGGAAAGTTGGGCTCAGTACTCAGTAGCCTGGCCGATTACGTTGAAGAGCGCGCCAAGCTACAGCAGAAAATCACGCTGGCGTTCGTCTATCCGGCGATCGTCACGTTTGTCGCACTGGCCGTGGTGATTGGCCTGCTGACCTACGTTGTGCCGCAGGTCGTGCAGGTATTTGCAAACACCAAGCAGGCGTTGCCCTTCTTGACGATCGCGCTGATCGCGGTTTCGAATTTCGTTCGCACCTACGGGTGGATATTGGTGGTGATCATTGCGATCGCGGCATTTCTGACGCAGCGCGCGCTGCGCGTGGCTCCGGTACGTTTGCGTTGGCACACTCGCATCCTGACGCTGCCGGTCATGGGCGTGCTGTCGCGTTCCATCAATACGGCGCGATTCTCATCAACCTTGGCGATTTTGGTCGGCTCGGGCGTTCCGATGCTGCGTTCGCTGCAGGCGGCCGGCGAAACCATCACCAATCTCGCGATGCGAACCCGTGTGATGGATGCGGTGCAAAGAGTGCGCGAAGGGTTTTCACTAGCCAAAGCCCTGCGCGCCGACTCTGACGAGGAAAAAAAGCCCGGGCACGTCAAGCTGTTCCCACCCGTACTGATTCACTTGATCGCGTCGGGCGAAGCCACGGGCAAGTTGCCCGAGATGCTGTCACGCGCCGCCGATCTGCTCGCGCGCGAAGCCGAGCGCCGCGCGTTGTTCTTCACGTCGCTACTCGAACCCATTCTGATACTGACGATGGGCGTTGTAGTGATGCTGATCGTGCTGGCCGTGCTGATGCCGATCATCGAAATCAATCAGCTGGTTCGATAGCGCATAGCGCCAAGAGAAT
>JBDTQZ010000091.1:0-6670 GCA_039931935.1 Burkholderiaceae bacterium
TATCGCGAGCTCCATGCCGTCCGGCCGCGTCGTGACCTTGACCATGATGCCATCCTGCCGGGTAGCTCGATGCTTGATGGCGTTCGTGCCGAGCTCGTTGATGACGAGAGCCAATGGCACCGCCTCGTTTTCGGGCAGCCCGAAACGCCATAGATCGGGCGGCGGCGGTTCGAAGCGCACTTCGACGCCGAACATGTTGGAAAGTGTCGAAAAAATTCCCTGAGCGACACCCAGCACGGGTAACGTGCCGCTCGAGCGGATCTGCAGCCCGTGCACTTGGGCGATCGCGTGGATCTGCGTGGCCGCTTCCGACAGGATGTCAGCCACGTCGGGCCGCGCCTCTGCGGTTTGCTGCAGCAATCCGGCAACGCCTTGCAGATTGTTCTTGATGCGGTGATGCACTTCGCGCACCAGCACGTCGCGCTGCTTGACGATCTGCTCCATTCGTTGTTGCTCGGCTCGCGTGCGCTCGGTCACGTCATCCGCGATGCCGAACACGCGAATCGCACCGTCTTCCATACGCACCGGCGATAGCCGAACATTGATGTTGCGTATGCCGCGCGTCGGGTGGTCGATGCGCGCGGTCAATTCCGAGCGCATCAGACGGCGCATGCGTGCGACCAGGCGCGGCAGCGCTCGATTAACGGTCTGCACATCTTCAAAATGCACATGCCGCATTACATTGCGCGGATTGTCGAGCAGATCGGACACTGGCCCGCCGATCAGCGTCGTATACCGCGGATTGACGTACAGCGCGCTCGAAAAATCGCCGGTCATGATGAATACGAGCTGATCGATATTCTCGGCAAACTGGCGGAACCTCGCTTCGGTCTCGCGCAGTGCGGTTTCGGCACGCACTTCCTCGGTCAGATCATCGATGATCGACATGACGTAGCGTGCATTCGCGTCGCCCGCTGCGGCTGAGCGCCCCGGCTCTGATTCGAACAGCGGCACAACCCGCTGATTGATCGTCAGCCGCTTGCCGTCGGCGCGCAACATTACGTCGCGCGGCCGATCGACCTGCGTTCCAGTCGAAAGCGCCTTGCGATCGAGCTCGGCGTACAGATCGGCGAACTGGCGCGCGTAGATTTCTCCCCAGGTGCGGCCGACCACCTGTTCACGCGTCAAGCCGGTCATTGTTTCTCCAGCACGATTCAGGCTGACGAAGCGTCCGGTCTCGGCCTCGCGCACCGACACCAGCACCGGCAGATTTTCGACGACCAGATCAAGATAGTTGCGCACGCGCCGCAGCTCTTCCTCTGAGCGTCTGCGCGCATCGACATCGACGAGCGTCAAGATGACGCCGCGATCGGGCGCCGACGGGTCGATCGGGCGCCCGTAGCCTGCGCACCAAAAGGTCGTGCCGTCGGCGCGACGCATCAGCCGCTCGAATGACACACCACCCGCCGCGACTGGCTCGACCTCCGACTCCGACTTTTCTGCCGATTCTTCAGAATCGACTTCCGTCAGCGGCAACTCGCGGATCTCTTCCCAGTCACCCGGTGTTGCGAACAGCGACGACATCTGCAGCTCGTCCCAGTCGCGCGCGTCGTAGCCGAAAAGCTGTTGCGTGGCGGCGTTCGCCTTGACGATCAGATCGTTGGCCACGTACAGAACGGCCACCAGCGCGTTGTCGAAAATCAGTTGCAGCTCGGACAACGTCGCGCGCAACTCGCGCTCGGAGCGCTTGCGCTCGTCGACATTGACGAATGCAAAGATGTATCCCAGCTCGGGCCGCTCCGGATTGACGGCTCTTCCCTGCACCGCGACCCAGATCGGCGGGCCCTTGCGACGGAACATGTGCAGCTCGAACTCGGTGGCCCCGGTGTCGCTAATGCGCTGATAGTGCTCGGACAAATTCGCCAGCAGCAAATGATCGGTTGGATGCGAAAACAACTGCATCTGAGACACCAAAGCACCTGGTTCGCACGCCAGCAAATCTTCCATCGCCGCGTTGGCGCGCACTGGACGGCTGTCGCGCACGAACAGCAACCCAACCAGCGCGGTGTCGAAAATCAACTGCTGCTGCGCGAGCGCACTCTGCAGCTCCTCACCCTGCTCCTTAAGTTCAAGCAAAGAGCGTGACAACGCCTCGCGCTGCCGCTTGATCTCGGAAATGTTCTGAAACGTGTAAATCGCTTCGCGCAGCACTTCGAGGCCGGGCTCCTGCGCCTGGATCGGGCGCGCTTGAACCAGACACCACACCGGCTCACCGTCGGTCCGGAACAGCACCACTTCGCCGCTTGTTGTTTGATGCGAGCGCACAACCGGCATGCCGGACACTTCGTTCGGAGCGCGATGATGCCGATCAATGCACAGGTCCCAAAGCGGCATGCCGATGACTTCACCGTCGCTGTAGCCGAACATCTCTGCGAATTCACGGTTGGCCAGCAGAATTTTCCCCGACATCGTCTGTGCCACACCGACCGACATCGTTTCGAACAATGTCTGCTGATCGCGCAGAGCGACCTGCAGTTGCTCCTCAAAAATCTTGCGGTCCGTGAAATTCTCGAGCACCAGCAGCGTGTGCCGGAGGCCGCTCTCGGAGGCGATCGAGCGCATCGAAAGTTTGGTCCACACGACACGTCCGTCGCGATGCATGAAACGACGCTCCGCAGACTCGGACTCGACCGCACCGCGTTGCATCTCTGCGCGCGCGCGTTGCAGCAGAGGCCGATCGTCAGAATGTAGAAGCGTCGTCGGATCTTTTCCGAGCAGCTCGTCGACGTCGTAGCCGAGCGTTTCACATGCGGCCCGGTTAACGCCGATCAGCCTGAACTCGCTGTCGAGCAAAAGCGCCGCCACCGGGCTTTCGTCGAACAGTGCTCGAAAGCGCTCGGCGCTTTCGTTCAGATCGGACTCGGCCTGCTTACGCGTGCCGACATCGCGCGCAAGCAGCAAAATAAACTCGCGCCCATCGTGCACGACTCGCTGCAGTACTGTTTCGACGGCAAATTCGGTTCCAAAGCGCGTCTTGTAGCGCGTGTCGGCCTGAAAAGAGCCGCGCGTTTGCAACTGTTCGTACAGCGACGCGAAACCTGAACCGTGGCCGTCGGCCCCAGCCAGACCGACATCGATCGCACCGAGCGACAATCCCTTCAGCGACTCGCGGTCGTAGCCGAGCCTCTGCCGCGCGGCATCGTTGGCGTCAACGACGGCGCCACGCTGATCGATTTCGAACACCATTTCGCCAACGGATTCGAGCGCCTGCCGAAGCGCTCCGAGCGAGTTCTGCGCAAAGCGCTCGCGGTCGATTGGCTCACACGTGACCAACACTCCATCGAAGCGTCCGTCGATCGCGAACACCGGTGCCAGCTTTACGCGCACCCATCCGCGCTCGGTTCGAGGCAGCTGGTATTCACGCTCCACCGGCGTGCGATCACCGCTTTCGCAAATACGCTTCAGCTCGGTAATGAGGTCCGGCAGCTGACTAAGCCCCCCGACTTGGTCGACGGCTCCGCCGAGCAACGCATCCGCTGGCACGTCGAACAGTTCTTCCAGACAGTTGTTCCACAGCCGGTAACCCATGTCACGGTCGAGCAGCGCCAGACCAATGTGCGCCGCCGCCAGCAACGTTTCAATGACGGTGTCTGCCGGCCGCGCCGCGAGATTCGCCGCTTCATCGGGCAATGCCGCGAAGTCCAGCGGAGTGACCGCAGCCGAAATTGTGGTTACGGGACCGGCGGGCGGCGGTGCTCCATCGCCAGGACCGGGCAGCCCGAGGGCTAACGCGCGCTCTTCGCTCACCACTTTCGGTGCATTGGCCGGGGTACCCGCCGCACGCGGAGCGAGGTGGGAAGAACGCTGCGAAATGGTAGGGCGGTCAGCCACGCGAAGTATCGGCAGTCAGAAGCTCAGGGGTCAGGGCAAGAATAATGCACCCTCACGGGCGCGCTCGCTGAACGCCAACGATCTAAAGTTCGACGCCGAATTGCCGAATTTCGTAACGTGACCTTCTTGGCGCGCTTCAATCCACTGGCACCCCCGTGTGCAGAAATTCGTCTCGGACGCGAACTTTGCCCCGAAAGCCGGATCGTCGCGTTACGCACGGCGATCGCTGAAGGGCGCTATCGAATCGACTCGCAGGCGATCGCGGCCAAGCTGATCGCGGCAATCGATCCGCATTTTCAACCCGTTGGACAACACTGATCGTTTCGACATGTATCCGCACTCCTCGCTACCCCCGGGTGCCCCGGCCCGCCTGTTCTCCGATTTGATAAAGGCCCTGCACGACGAAAGCGAAGCGTTAATCGCGAACGACCCCGCAGGCCTGGCCGACGCAAGCGGCCGCAAAGAGCATCTGTTGCGGCTGCTGGCGCCGCAGGCAAGCGCACTGCGCGCAATGCGGCAAGGCGGAACCGATGAACTCGAACGCTTCGCGCGCGAAGCTGCGCAGTTGAGAATGTTTGCAGGCTAGCGCTTCGATGCGCGTGCGAGCCGCAGGCTCGCGTACACGTCGCGCGCGGCAGCGACTACCAGCTCTTGAGTCGGACGCGTAGACGGGCAACCGCCTGGCTGTGCAATTGGCAGACGCGCGACTCAGTAATGCCCATCACGACGCCGATTTCGCGCAGATTCAAATCCTGTTCGTGATACAAGCTCATTAGAAGCTTCTCGCGCTCCGGCAGCTCATCGATCGCATCGACCAGCGCGTAGCGAAAGCGCTTGTCGCGCAAGATTTCGGCCGGCTCTGGCGAATCACCCACCAGGTGCCGCTCAAGATAATCTTCGTCGTCGACCTTGCCGCCCAGATCGTCCAGATGCACTAGCTGCGCGCCTCGCGCGTCGTGCAGCATCTGTTGATATTGCAGCAGTGACATTTCGAGCTCACCTGCGATCTCGGCTTCGTGTGGCGCACGGCCGAGCTTGCCTTCGAGCCGGTGAATCGCATTTTCTATATCGCGCTGGCTCTTGCGCGCCGAGCGCGGCAGCCAGTCATTGGCACGGAGTTCGTCGAGCATCGCCCCGCGGATGCGCTGCGCGGCGTAGACCTCGAACTGCGTCCCTTGCGTCACCTCGAATCGCGACACGGCGTCCATCAGTCCCATCATGCCGGCCTGGATCATGTCGTCCAACTCCACATTGGCGGGCAGCCGCGCGATCATCTGATGCGCCAGCCGCCGCACCAGCGGCGTGTATTGCTTGACGTAGTCGCTTTCGAGCAGCGAACTGGGCCGGACTTGCTCGAGTTGCTGGCCATCGATCTGACCGTTGTTCAGCGCTTGGTAAAGCGCGTCATACAGGAATGCGTCGTTCTTCATATGCCCAAACTTTAGGGGGATGGGAGGGGCCGCTAAACGCCGATAGGTGGGCGAAAAGCTGGACATCTGGCGGCATCGGGAATCGGCTTACAGAGGGTGTAAGGCAACGGAGAAGTGTGTGACTGCACTCCCCAAAGCCGAGTGCAATCAAGCCGCAAAGTCGCACCCGCGCGGCCAGAATCGAGTTGCGGCAAGCGCGCGCAGCAAGAATGGCAGGTGATCGCCACCCATCCCGACTCATCGGCAGCCAAATCGCGCCGGATGGCGTTTTAAAGAACCGCGCGCGCAGGTCGATCTTCGTGGGACACAGCACAACGCTGCGATTAAAGGATGCACCGATGACCCGCAACCAACTCGTCAAGCAACTCGCGGAAATATCGACCCGACCGGTCGGTGCTGCTTCTGCTTCCGACACTGCAGCGGTAGAGCCTGCATCCAACAAGGGCTATGCCGAGGCACCCACCGAGCTTTTCGTGTGGTTCGAGGACACCGCCGCACGTGCGCTCGAAGGTCGCCGCGGCATCGCGGGCTTGCCCGAATCGCTGTTGCCGATCAGCCGCGAGATGCGGCTTGTCGAACGGCGGTACGCCGAGAATCACCTGCATCTTCTAAGCGCCGTCCGAATCGCGTGCCGTCAAAACGCTGCTGAAATGATTGCGTCGCTGTATACGGCGGCACTATCGGTCGGCACCGTGGCCTGGATCGGCACCGGCAAGCAGTACGCACATACGTGGAAGGACATGTACCCGGCCGCAGCTACCAAGTAGATTAAAGCTGCAATAAAAAAGGCGCCTCGCGGCGCCTTTTTATTTCTCCCGCCACTACGCCGCAGCTTCGTCCGCCGGCGCCGCATTCGAGCGCGCAGCCGCATCGAGCTTGTTCATATATCGCTGCAGCATCCGCGCGGCAGACTCGCTCAGCTCCACGAACTCGCAGCCGCAACGGCGCACGCCGTCATTCGACGCCTGGACATCGTCGACGTAGCGCACGCGCAATGTGACAGTGATCTGGCCTATGTCGGGCAGATCGAGATAACAGTTTTCAAGCGTGTGGTCGGCCGGCAATGAAAACTGGACCGGATGCACGAACAACGCCAGACCGCCGACGCTCAAGTCGAGCACACGCACGGATTCGTACTGCCCTTTCTTACCCGGGGACGGCACCAGACATGTGGCCGGCCTCACGGCAGGTGGCTGTCTCCGGTACGCGCCGCGTCGCTGCATTCGCAGCAGCTGCTGCGGCAACCGCACGCGAAATGCCGGTCGCGCCTGATGCTCGACCGCTTCGGCAGAACCGACCGAAAACTGCAACTTGACGTTATCGAGAAACGCGACCACTACCAGCTGCTTCGACGCGTATATCGCTTTTTGTGCAGCTGCGTCGGACGTGCGATCCAAGATAAGTTCTTC
>JBDTQZ010000092.1:0-6644 GCA_039931935.1 Burkholderiaceae bacterium
AACCCGCGTAATGTCAGATTTGAATGAACGTCGATCGCGCGTCCGAGCACGACAACTTCGGTGACGTCCCTGACGCCGGCGCGGTCATGGCCAACATCGAGTTCGATATAGACATCGAGCTTCGTGCGCACTTTCTCGCAAGCACGCGCCAGTGAATCCACAGCGCTCAAGTCGTCGACGCACACCCCGACCTTCGCGCCGAGATAGCGCGCCGCCAACTGCGCGAGCTGCAGCGTCTTGCGATCGCCAACGACCTCATTGGTGATCAACACGTCGACAATACCGCCTGCCAGGAACGGCTCGGCTTCCGAGGTTTTCTGACAGCAAATGCCTATAGCGCCGGCTGCGACCTGCCGGCGTGCGATCTCGACACACTTATGGCTCTTGGAGTGCGGACGAACGGTCACCCCGTGTGCCTTGACCGCGCTCATCAGGCGCATCAGATTCGCTTCGAAACGGTCCAGATCGACGATCAGCGCCGGCGTGTCGACGTCCATCAGCGCGTCTCCAACATGGGCGGGGATCCAGTGAGCATTCATGGCGCGCAAGTGTATATAGCGAAGGACCGTAGAATCGCGCGTTCATTTCCGCACCCAGCGCAATCGATGAGCATCAAGAGCGATAAGTGGATTCGCCGCATGGCCGCGCACGGCATGATCGAGCCGTTTGAGCCCGGGCAGGTTCGCCATGTCAACGGTAAGCGGATCGTCAGCTACGGCACGTCGAGCTACGGCTACGACATCCGCTGCGCCGACGAATTCAAGATTTTCACGAATATCAACAGTACGATCGTTGATCCAAAAGCCTTCGATCCGAATTCGTTCGTCGATCTTAAGAGCGATGTATGCATCATCCCGCCGAATTCGTTCGCGCTGGCGCGAACCGTTGAGTACTTCCGCATTCCACGCAACGTGCTGACGATTTGCCTTGGAAAATCGACGTACGCCCGCTGCGGAATCATCGTCAACGTAACGCCGCTGGAGCCCGAATGGGAAGGCCACGTGACGCTGGAGTTTTCAAACACAACGACCTTGCCGGCGAAGATCTATGCGCACGAGGGATGTGCACAGGTGATTTTCATCGAATCGGACGAGGTCTGTGAGACTTCGTACAAGGATCGTGGCGGAAAGTATCAGGGGCAGCGCGGCGTAACCCTGCCCAAAACGTAGCGCGCTTTCAAAGCTACCTTGTACAGCCGGCCGTAAATGCTCACGTGACGGTAAACGACCGCGCGGATCTGCTTGTTGTCGGTGCGAGCTTCGCCGGCGTGGCGTGTGCGATCGAGGCTGCGCGCGCCGGATTGCGCGTGATTCTCGTCGAGCGCAAGAGTGATGCAGGCGAGAAACTGCACACCACCGGGATCGTCGTAAAGGAAGCGGCGGATGAGATCGGGCGGTTAGGGCAGTTTTCGCCGGAACTGATTCGCCCGATTCGCGGCGTGCGGTTATATGGCTCGCGGCTTGCGAGTGTTCCGCTTGATTCACCGGGCTACTTTCTTCTCGCGACGGATACACCGAATCTGATGCGATGGCTTATTGAACAGGCGAGCAGCGCAGGTGTAGAAGTGCGTCTCGGCACGCTGTTCGCCGGTGCGCGAAGAGAGATGAGCGGCTTCGCGGTCGACGGTATCGGCCGCGTCCGCTTCATCGTCGGCGCCGACGGGCCGACATCCAAAGTCGCGCGCACATTCGAGCTCGGCGTCAATCGCGAATTCCTGTTCGGCGTCGAAGCGGAATTAACCGGCGTCGCATTGCCGGAGCCGGAACGTTTGCACTGTTTTCTCGACCGCCGCCTCGCGCGCGGCTACATCGGGTGGGCGTTCGATGGCGTTGGCGTCACGCAGATCGGGTTGGCCGCCCGGCAGCGCCGCGCCGGGGAGACGGCCGATCTAGAGACGTTCCTGGCCAAGCTTGCGCGACTCTTCGATCTCGGATCGATGAACATCGTCGCGCGCCGTGCCGGACTGATACCTGTCGGCGGTCCAGTGAATCCGATCGCAGGCGATCGCGTGTTGCTGATAGGTGATGCGGCAGGATTGGTATCGCCGCTAACGGCAGGCGGCATTCACACCGCACTTGAATCGGGTCGCGCGGCAGCGCTCGCGATCACCGCTGCGCTTGCGCGCGATAGCGGCGCGGCACTCAGCGCGACGATCAATGTGCCGCGATTTCGAACCAAACGCTTGCTGCGCAAAGCATTCGACGCATGTCAGAGTGACCTGCTATTCGATGTTCTGCTCGCAACCGGTGCGCTGTCGGCGGCCGCGCGCGTTGTTTATTTCCATCGGCGCGGGTTATTGTCGTCGTCGGCATGGAAGAATCTACTGCGCCGATAGACGATGGATCAACTCGCGGGGTGGTCGGCGCCGCATTCCTTCGGCCAGGTGGCACGGGAGATCGAATTGCGTTTGGCCAGAGTGAGATATTTTTCCCACTTGTGAGCGGGCTCGTTGTACCGATACCAGACGACAGATTTTCGGGATAGATCGAAGCGATCGCGGGCCTGCGAGTACGAGGGACACACCGCTCCACCTTCACTTCCGAAGCTGCCTTCCTGTAAGCACACCTGCGCTTGCAGCGAACGGCCCGTCACAATTCCTTTGACGCAGCCGTGCGACCCGCGGTTTCCGCTTTCGCTCCAAGTGCCGTAAACACGATCGCCTCGCTGCCAAAAGATGAAGTCGGCAGAATGGTCGTACGTCCGCGGTGCTATTTCGATCGCGTCGCGTTCGAAATACCTCCAATGTCCCGAGAAGTCGGCGGCGGACGACAGCGCCGGTAACGCGATTGCTGCTACAGCCAGAATGGTTAGGCACAAGTGGCGCATGGCTTGAAGCGTCGAGAGGGTGGCGAAAAACCGAAACGCTACAACAGTTCGACGGCGAGCAGTGCGGCCGCCAAAGTCGGCTCAATCGCGGTGACGTTTGGCATCGATCGCAACCAGGTCATCTGCCTTTTGGCCAACTGCCGGGTGGCGGTGATGCCATCCTGGCGAAACTCTTCAACCGAACATTGACCCTCCAGGAACCGCCAGGCCTGCCGATAGCCAACGCTGCGCATCGAAGGAAGATCGGGATGAAGGTCGCCGCGCGCGTGCAGAACGCGAACTTCATCAAGCAGCCCGGCGTCAAGCATGGCATCGAAGCGCTTCGCAATGCGTGCGTGCAGCAACGCACGATCGGCTGGCAGCAGCGCCATCGTCGGAAGTCTCAATCGAGGTGCCGTATCAGCGGTGACGAGTTCGGACATCGGCACGCCGGCAGTCTCGTAGACCTCGAGCGCACGTTGAATGCGCTGGCCATCATTTGGCTTCAAGCGTGCAGCGGTCGATGGGTCGACTTTCGCGAGTCGAGCGTGCAGCTCCGGCCAACCCAGCTCGGTCGCTTCGGCTTCGATCCGCGCACGCAGTTTCTGGTCGGCCGACGGCAAGTCAGACAAGCCGTCGCGCAACGCCTTCGCGTACAGCATCGTTCCGCCGACCAGCAGCGGTAGCTTGCCTCGGGCGCGGATCTCGCGAATCGCAACGGTCGCATCGCGCACGAAGTCAGCGGCTGAATACGGATCGGCCGGATCGCGCATATCAATCAGATGATGTGGCACGGCTGCGCGATCGGTTGCGCTGGGCTTCGCGGTCCCGATATCCATTCCCCGATAGACCTGCGCCGAGTCGACCGACACGATTTCAAGCGGAATTCTTTCGGCAATCTGCATTGCAAGGACGCTCTTGCCGCTGGCCGTTGGGCCGAGCAGCAGCACCGCATCGACCGCGTCAGCCATGGGTGACGCTATCTCATGAGCCCGCATGCCGCGTTATCACCAAGGCGGGAGAGGCTGCCGCTCATCGCCCGCGCATGAACAGCTTGTCGAGATCTCCGACGGCGAGCTGCACCCAGGTCGGGCGGCCGTGATTGCACTGGTCGGCGCGTTCGGTCGCTTCCATTTCGCGCAGCAGCGCGTTCATTTCGTCGATTGTCAGTCGACGATTGGCGCGCACCGCGCCGTGACATGCCAGTGTCGAAAGCAATTCGTTTCGATGCTCGGTAAGCACGCGCGAGCCGCCATATTCGCGTACATCACGCAATACGTCGCGCGTCAGCTGCGCACCGTCGGCTTGCGAGAGCAGGGCGGGTACGCCACGCAGTGCCACCTGAGTCGGCGCGGCGAGCGAAACGTCGAGCCCGAGCTGCTCCAGCAGCTCGCCGTGTTCGGTGGCGGTCGCAATCTCGACCGCGGTCGCTGTGAACACCTGCGGAATCAACAGGCGCTGTTGCGGAATCTGCCGCTGGTCAAGCTGACGCTTAAGCTTCTCGTACACGATGCGCTCGTGCGCCGCATGCATGTCGACGATGATCAAGCCGCGCTCGTTCTGCGCCAGGATGTAGATGCCGGAAAGCTGCGCCACGGCGAAACCGAGCGGCACGTCGGCCGGCTCCTCGTTCGTCTCGCCTGCAGCGGGAGCTGGCCGCTCCGCCAGCAGCGCGAGGTAATTGGCGACGGTCTGTGCCACGCCGAATGACGTTTGATGTGTCAGGCGATAGGTGTCGGATTCGAGCGCTACCGGCGCGGGCTGTTGCCAGTGGGTAGGTTGCACCGGCTGCGCCAAGGCAGCCTGGACCGCGTGCAGCACGAACTGATGAACACTCGACGAGTCGCGGAAGCGAACTTCGGTCTTGGTCGGGTGCACGTTGACGTCGACCCGCTTCGGATCGATTGTCAGATACAGGCAGTACATCGGTTGCGACGCTCCATGCAGCACGTCGGCATACGCCGCACGAACGGCGTGTGTCAACACCTTGTCGCGTACGTAGCGGCCGTTGACGAAAAAATATTGCGCGTCGGCGCGCGCGCGGCTCGCGGTGGGTGCACCCGCCCAGCCATGTACGCGGACCGCACCGGCATCCTGCTCGACTTCGCGGCGCGCCGCGGCGAAGTCCTCGGGCATGAGACGCAACGCACGGTCACGCGGCGCCTGCGCGGGCAACGCCAGCACGGTGCGACCTTGATGCGTAACCGTGAATGCCACCGAAGCGTGCGCGGCGGCCGCGCGCTCGACCTGCGTCAGGCAGTGCGCGAGCTCGGTGGCTTCACTGCGCAGAAATTTGCGGCGTGCCGGCGTCTTGTGAAACAGGTCGGCGATCTCGACGCGCGTGCCGACCGATCCGGCAGCCGGTTCTATTCCAGCGTCAGCGGCATGAGTTCCGCCGCGCACACAAAACGCGCTGTTCTCACCCGCCACGCGCGAAGTGATCGCGACATCGGCCACCGAAGCGATCGATGCCAACGCTTCGCCGCGAAAGCCGAGCGATTCGACGCCTTCCAACTCCTCGAGGGTGGCAATCTTGCTGGTGGCATGCCGCGCCAGTGCGAGTGGTAACTCATCACGCGGAATGCCACTGCCGTTGTCGGAGACGATGATCCGCTTGATCCCGCCAGCTTCCAGCTTCACATCGATCTGTGTCGCACCTGCATCGAGGCTGTTTTCAAGCAATTCCTTGACGACCGACGCCGGGCGCTCAACGACTTCGCCGGCGGCGATCTGGCTGATCAGAGCATCCTCCAGCGGACGGATTGCGCGACGAAGCTTGGCACTCATGATCGGGATTATATGAAGGCCGCGCCGGCATCACCGCTGGTTGCCTCACGTATGATCCCGCGCTGCTCGCACCTGGCTCCGCGCGTTCGCGCTGCTGCAATTGTTCCGATGGAAGGCATCAACTGGCTCGATCTGTTCACTGCGACCGATCGCTTTCTGGCGGCGATCGTCGAGCACAACGTGATGCTCGTCTACGTAGTGCTGTTCTCGATCTTCTTTTCGGAAACCGGCCTGGTGTTCATGGCGTTCCTGCCGGGCGACTCACTGCTGTTCGTTGCCGGTGCAGTTGCAGCGCTGCCGGCGGTTGAGTTCAAGGGTCTCAATGTTCATCTGCTGGCGGTGATCATTGCCGCGGCGGCGGTGTTAGGTAACACCCTCAGCTACTCTATTGGCGCGTGGCTTGGAAAAAAAGTCTATGACGGCACAATCGGATGGATTGATCAACAAGCGTTGATGAAGACGCACGCGTTTTTCGAGCGTCATGGCGGCAAGACGGTGATGATTTCGCGCTTTGTTCCGGTGGTGCGCTCGTTTGCGCCGCTCGTTGCGGGCGCCTCCGGCATGGACTTTCACAAGTTTCAGTTTTTCAATGTACTCGGCGCTGGTGTGTGGGTTGTGTCGCTGGTGTATGGCGGTTATCTGTTCGGCAACATACGGCTCGTTCGCGACAACCTTGGCGTTATCTTGGTCGTCGGCATCGGTGCCGTAGTAGGCCCGCTGCTGTTGACGGCGTTGATAAAAGTGCTACGTCGCCGAAAGCCGGGCGCGCTCAAGTAATCAGGTCAGGTGAGCGGACCGCGAGCCAGCGGAGGATTTTTGGCGAAGTACCGCTTGATGCCCGCCAGGATGGCACGCGCCATTCGATCCTGATACTCATCGTCGCGCAGGCGTTTTTCTTCTTCCGGATTGCTGATGAAAGCGGTCTCGACCAGGATCGACGGAATATCTGGCGCCTTCAAAACTGCAAAGCCTGCCTGCTCGACTCTCGGCTTATGCAGGCGGTTGATCCGTTCGAGTTCTCGCAACACTGCACCGCCCAGCTTCAGGCTGTC
>JBDTQZ010000093.1:0-6633 GCA_039931935.1 Burkholderiaceae bacterium
AGAGCCTTTAACCGCTCGGTCACCGCGTTGGCTTCGTCGCGGGCCCCGGCCAGGCGTGGGTACTGAGGGTCGCACTTCGGCTCACCGATCACGAGCACGCTAGCATCGGCATCGGCATCTACTACGTGCTGACGAAACTCGGCGGTCTGCAGTTTGCGCAGCAGCTTCGCGCGGATCGCCCAGGGTGGACGATCGCGGCCGCCAGCGCCTGTGTCGGTGTCGAGCAATTCCCAGGGGATGCCGGCTGTGCCACTGTCAAGCTCCATCACCATTTCAGTGGTACCGCCGAGGAACGGTTCCATCTCGACCGGCACGAGTAACTGAAACAGCGTGCGGCCGATGCGCCGATCGGTGTTCTGGTCGTTCGACGCGCTGGCCACCAGCTCGCGCAACAGCGGTCCTTGCGTGGCCTGCGCACGCACTTCGGTGCGCGCACGCTTGGTGTCGAGCGTGTAGGCAATCATCGCGTCGTCGTGCGGGCCTGAACGCGTGACGGCCGTGATGAAGTCGTAATCGACACCGCGATAGTTCGAGTCGAGCGGGCGCCGCATTGCGCCGGTGCCGGAGCGTATGACGTCGGTGACTGCATAACGGCCGGGCGTAGCGGTGTTCTGCACTTGCAATGCACGCCAGGCTTCGCTCGCGCGATCCAGATACAGCTCGACCAGATACAGGTGGCCGACACGCGGCCATCTGCGGGGGGGCCGCTTGCGGTCGGCCTCGCGCTCCCTGGTTTCTTTTTCATTGGCCTCGCGCAGGCGATCGTCGGCCTCACGCACGCCTTGCGCGATCAGTTGCGCCGACTGGCCCACCGCAATGCCAGTGCCGCCGCTACCGATCAGCGTGGCGGCGATCTCGAAGAGTGCCGGAGTGTCTGCGTTCGCCTCGGCCATTCGTTGCGCCCAGGCGATCGTGGCCTGACGCACCGTATGCACGAGGTCGGTGGGGGATAGTTCTCCCTCCGCTCCGAGGCCCACTACGACTACCGCTTCGGGCCTGGGCGGTTGCCACGGGTTGTCCGCATCGGCCTGCGTATTGACGAATATCTTGTGTGTGCCGGTCGGCACCGGGTACAGCCCGATCTTCAGCGATTCCTCCATCGCGCCGCCGATAAGCCGGTTCATCACGGCCTCGGTGCCCGACAGACGCAGCGACCGATAGTGGCCGATCAGCAGGGGCTGGTGTATGAAACTAAGGTCGCCATTAATGACCGCGACTTGCAGCGCGGCTCCGGGTGTCGCCGGACCAGCGATCGGCGCCTGGTTGTCGAGTATCAGCAGCTCGTGTGCGTTATCCGGTGGCGGGCCGGCGACCCGGGTGCGCGAGGGCCGGCTTCGCACGTGCGCGATTGGAGCTGACGCCGTGCCGCGCACTCCGGGCGTCTCGGCAAACGGCGCCAGCAGGCTGGTGGTACCGGTGTCGAGCAGCTCACGGTAGGCCTCGAAGGCTGACTTCTTGTCGGGCAGGCCGCCATGCTCGCAGTCAAGTTGCCAAGTGCGCACGCCGGATAAGCGCGCACTGGGCAGCGTCACGCGGCCGTCGCCGTCATCCGCCGCATCGAGATAGACCAGCCCTTCGTTGCCAATCTCGTAGCCGTCGGGCGTAAAGCGTGCCTTGCCAACGACGAGCTTCACCTTGTCGTTGAACGCGGGCAGATCGCGCGCGGCCTGTGCATCAAGGCGCTTTCGCAGCGCCACCGCTCGGTCGAGCACGTCCTGCGGCGGCACGCCCCAGGTATACGCCTCGATCTGCAGTCCCTCGTGGTGCCACCAGCTATTCTCACGGACGCGCTTGACATCCTCGTCGGCGAGCGCCTGCCACGTGGCCTGCTTGTCGAGCGCCAGCTTGTCGTCGAGCAGCCCGGCCTGCAGTTGAATGAATCCCGGGAATCTCGCCATCAATGCGCGCGCGCTGCCATCCTGAAACGGTGCGCCGAACGTCACCAGCAAATTACCGAAGGTGTCGTCGCCCGATAGCACCTGCATTGGCGCCCATGAACCGCCGTTCGGCGTGCCCAGCATCAACAAACGCGCATCGGGATGCGCCATCATGCGCTGCCAAACCTTCGGCTTTTCGAGCTGCATCGTGCGCGCGAGCACTCCGCCCATCGAGTGAGCGAGCAAGCGCACCGGCATGCCGCTCGCGGTACGTGCGTCGAGCGCCGCTTCCACCGCGCCTGCCAGTCGTCGCGCTTCCTCTTCAATCGGACGGCGCCAATCGAACGCGAACTCGATGACCTCGTACGTTTTCGCCAGATACTCGCCGAGGTCGTCGTAGCTCATGCCGATCGGTCCGTCCGGCTCGACTCCATCGGGCCGGCCCGTGTAGTCGAGCTGCTTCAGGCCGTTGATCAGGCGCCAGCCAAGCCAGATGCGTTTGCCTTTGACCTTCAGATTGCTGCCGAGAATGCCCGGTAGGACGAACACCGCGGGCTTGTCGCTGGCCAGTTTGCCGTCATCAGCTCCACGCTTGCGGCCGCGCACGCCGGTGGACGATTCGCCCGACCACGACAGCGGCCCGATGACGCGAAAACCGGCGGGCGTGTCCTGCGTTATCGCGTTGACAATGGCTTCAGCCGTGCGCTCGTTGCTGAAATAGTTGAAGTGCGAGACTTTGCCGCCCTGATCCAGCACGAAGGTCGCGCCAGTTTTGCGTGGAGCGCCGCCATACATCGAGCGCGTCTGAACTACCAAGTCGTTGTCAGTCCAGTAGAAGGCGTCGGCCAGCAAGGTCTTCAGCCACGATGTGACCGAGTCACCCTCGATGTCGCCCGCTACCACGCGCAGCTCGCCTGGAATTGCCTCGTCCACCGCATGCAGCCAGCGCACCAGCGGGCTGTTAGGGATCTGCGCCGCAAGGCCCGGAATCTTCTCGGGGTCGGCACGGCGCTGCGCTACTTCGCCGAGAAATTCCACGAGTACGGGCGCCACCGGAATGCTGGCCAGCTCCAGTGTCCACTTGAACACCGACAGGTAGGCGTCCAGCCGCTTGGAGGCGAGCAGCGTGCCGCGCGCAGGGCATGCCACGCGCACGATGCGCTCGACCACGATCTTGCGTTTACGCACCTCGTCCGCGAGTGCGCTCAGTGCGTCGCGCTGCGCCTTGTACTCAATTCCCTTGAAGAATGCCAAGTCCGCAGTGCTCAACTTCGGGTTCGCGCAGACGCGCGCCAGCACTTCGGCGACCAGTCCGCCGCGCGAATGCGTTACGAGGTGCAGGCGTACACCGTTTGGGCAAGCGCCAGCCAGCGTTAGCGCGTTGTCTATCGGGCTTGCGCCAAGCGTTGGATGTTCGAGCCCGTACACGCGGCCGGAGTACTGGGTGAACAGGGCGCTCACAAGCTGCGGATGCTGCGACCACAGCTTGCCGAACGAGCTGCTGGTAGTTGAGAACGTACCGTGCACGAAAACCAGCAACGGTCCGCCATTTGGCGCGGCAGGTGCCTGTAAGAGTGGCGTGCCCGTGTTCTTGAGCTTTGGTAGCGACTCGGAACCAAGGGCATAGAGGCCAGCGGTGACTTGATCGTCCACGCGTTGCACCGCCTTCGTTACAACAAAATCGGCCGCTTTGCCTTTGCCGACGCCTGTGACGACCTCGATCGCCGACAGCAGCACGTCACCCAGGAAGCCGCGGCTGGCACCGCGGGTGGGAGCGCCTTGCTCCAGGCCACGCCAACGCAATTGCGCCGGCACTGGTATTTCGTTAGGCCCCGGTTGATCGACACCGCGCGCGCCGCGCGTACGCTTGATCTCACCTTGCTGAGCAAGCATCAAGTCGCGCGCGTTTTCGGGATGCAGCGTCAGTGCTGGCCCACCCGCGATATGCAACACCACGACGTCTTCGCCCGGCACGGCGGTGACGCGCACTTGACCGCTGGCGCCTCGCTGCGCACCAACGCGTACTGATTGCTTTAGAACGCCACTCGCCAGCCCGGCGGGCAGCGGCGCAGGCGCTGCCCCTCGCGTTCGGGTGGACTGCTCCTGGCCGGGAACGATAAAGACGATCGGCTGTACAGCGGTTGTTGCCATCAGTCGGTTCCTTGTGACCTTAGCGGCGCGCGCGCGCGGAACGTTTGCGAGCGGAAGGCTTCTTTGGCGCTTTCTTCACGACGCCCTTTTTCATCGTGCCACGTTGACGCGTCACGGCGGCCGTGAGCGCAATAAAACTGTTGTTAACCCAGCCCTCAATGTCGGTTGGCCCTTCGACTTCGACCTTGCTCCAGCGGTCGGCAGGTTGCAGCAGCAAGACGATCGTGCCTCTTTTCAGCGGCGGCGCCACCGGATCGAACGACGCATCGGGACCTTTGCGAATGTTGAGCGTGTCCGACGTCACCACGTAGCGCGTGGGCACATCGCTGGTGCGACCCAGCACGCAGCTGGCGATCGACGCGAGGGGAAACGCGGGCCCCGGGTCTTGTTTGCGTCCTCGCGCAATGTCTTCGTGGCCAAGCACATCTTTCAGCCTGTAATGGTTGACCAGCAGTTCGGCGAGCTCGAGCGCTCGTTCGATCTGCACTTCGGTGTAGGCGTGCCACGGCCGCACGCCACCGCCATGCTTATGCTCGGCGAGCATGACCTCGCTGGCTGGGTATTCCTTGCCAAACCAGGCTACAAACTTGTCGCCCACGCGGTTCATTGCACCCGCGTTGTCCATTTCGATGCCGATCGACGCCTGATTCAGGCCAACGACGCCGTTCCACTGGCTCACCCCAGCATGCCAGGCGACGATATTAAAAGGCACGAGTTGCACGATCCACCCATCGCGCGCCAGCACTAGATGCGCCGACGCGTTGCCCTGCGGCTTACGCGTGCACAGCGACTCGACCGAGCTCTCGGCCGACCGTCCCGCTGTGTAGTGGAACACGAGGTAGCGCGCTTTCAACTCGCCGCCGTGATTCGGCGTCGCGCGGAAGCTCACGCCATCGCCGATCAACTGATGATTCTTGATGCTCAGCACGCAAGCGCTCAGACCGTGAACGGATGCTGCGCGACGAAGCGCGCCACATCGCCCAGCAGGTAAAGGTTAGGCGTCTGCCCCGGCGGCATGCCGGCTCGAATGGCGGCGTGAAAGCTGGCGTAATTACCTTGGAATGCGCCGAGGTTCCACACCTGCAACAGCTGCCCGGTAAAAGCGCCGTTGTGGTCGCCATCCAGCGACGTCTGGTTGTCCTGGCACCCCGAGATTAGGATCACCGCCGCTTTGAACTTGCGCACGATCGCACTCACGCGACCACTGCTGACGCTAAGGTTCGACAGCACCGCATCAGGATCGGCGATGCTGGCCTTGCCGGCCGACTTGGCAACGTCGGTCTGCAGCTTGTCATAGAACGCCTGGTGCTGCGCGTAGACACGCCGACCCACCTCGAAGGGCATCATTTTCGAACGGCCGGTTACCAAAGTGACGGTGTCCGCATTCGGTCGTCGAGCGCGCGTGACGGTACCGGAGTGACAGCTGTCCGATAACACGAGGATACGCACGCCCGCCGCGAAGCGACCGAGCTCGAAATACAGCTCGTCATCGATCAGCTGGCTGTCATACAGACACCAAGTCTCGTCCTGCTTGTCGGCCTCGTCGCCGGTGACGTCCGGCACCTGCCCGCCGTGACCAGAGAACGTAAGGAAGAAAAGGTCTCCCGCTCGCAATGACTTGGCCGCGTTGCGGATGCCGGCCAACGTGTTGGCGCGTGTTCCCTTCTTGGTAAGCAGTAGGCTGACCTTGATGCCCTGCTTACGCGCAAGTACCGCCAAGTCGCTCGCGTCGAATTCGCACGCCGCGAGTGGCCCGGTCCAGCCGCCATAGGCCGAAGCGCTAACCGTGTTAAGCCCGATATGCAGCGAGAGGGCACGCGCCTTCGTCGGTGATCCTTTGCGTCGTTTGTCTGCCATGCGCGCGCTCCGTTTTGCGTACTGGGCCCGATCATCGCGACAATCGATCGCGACGGCAACCGCTTTGATCTGTGAGAGCGTCGTGAAAAATCGACAAGATGTTTGTTGAGCAGGATACTTAGCAGCGCGCCGCATCTCGCTGTCAAGTGCGAGTCGATGCGTTAACGCTCGAGATAACGTGAACATGACCTCTTCGATTCCTGGTAGCCACGTCGTCGCCATGTTCGGCCCTCGCCTGTTCGTCAGCTACCGCCGCGCCGACTCGGAAGCAAGCGCTCGTGGCCTGTTCGAGGCGCTGAAGTCGCGCTTCGGCGAGCGTCGCGTCTTCCTCGATACGTCCGACATACCGTACGGCGAGGACTTCCGTCGCGTGATTGGAAAGCGCATCGCGGCGAGTGACGTGATGCTCGTCGTCATCGGCAAGCAATGGCTCAGCGCCGCGAACGAGCGCGGGCCCAGGCTGCAGCAACCGGACGACCCGGTGCGCTTTGAGATCGAGACTGCACTCGCGAACAAAGAACTGCGCATGGTGCCGATCACCATCGATGGCGCCGAGCCGCCGCCCGACTCAGCGTTGCCGGCGTCGATCCGCGCGCTGGGCGTGCTCAACATGGCACGGCTTCGCAACGAAACTTTCGATGTGGACTTCAACACCCTCGTTGACCAGCTGCACGGACGCATGCCCGGCGACCGTGTCCGTGAGCTCGATGTGTGGGATCGCGTCAAGGCGGGCGCAGCCGCGTGGCCA
>JBDTQZ010000094.1:0-6625 GCA_039931935.1 Burkholderiaceae bacterium
CCGGCCCGATGACTTCATGGCGTCACTCGCTTCATGTCAGCGCGAAGCGAAGGCTTCGTTCGGCGATGATCACGTGCTGATCGAAAAGTACGTGCAGCGGCCGCGTCACATCGAGATTCAGGTTTTTGCCGACACTCACGGCACCGCGGTCAGCTTGTTCGAGCGCGACTGCTCGGTACAGCGCCGGCATCAGAAGATCATCGAAGAGGCGCCCGCCCCCGGAATGACCGCGGCGCGCCGGCGCGCGATGGGCGAAGCCGCGGTGGCTGCGGCCCAAGCGGTCGGCTACGTGGGTGCCGGCACGGTCGAATTCATCGCAGACCCATCCGGCGAGTTTTTTTTCATGGAGATGAATACGCGGCTGCAGGTCGAGCATCCGGTCACCGAGATGATCACGGGTTACGACCTGGTCGAATGGCAATTACGCGTGGCCGCCGGCGAGGCATTGAACGACATGATTCCGGATGTGCAGCAGCAGCTTTCGATTCGCGGCCACTCGTTCGAGGCGCGGATTTATGCCGAGAATCCTGATAAAGGATTCTTGCCGGCGACCGGGCGAATCTTGCATCTTGCGCAACCCAGCGCCGTCGAGTTTCGCCGCAACCACGATGACAACGGTTTTCACGACCCAGCGCCGGTGCGCATCGACGCCGGCGTACGCACCGGCGACCAGATCACGCCGTACTACGACCCGATGATCGCGAAGCTGATCGTATGGGGCGAGGATTGCACGCATGCCCTTGCGCGTATGCACGCGGCGCTGACCGAATTTCATATCGTCGGGGTCGCCAACAACGTCGACTTTCTGTCGCGGCTGGTCGCCAACGACGCTTTCGCACGAGGCGACGTTCACACCGGTCTGATCGAACAGGAACGCGAGCGGCTTTTCCCGGATCCCAGCAGTGACGAAGCCCAGTCACACGTCACGCCGACGATGCTCGCGTTTGCCTGCGCTCGCATACTGGCCGACGAAACGCGCAACGCAGCGTCGGACCCCTGGGACTCAGCGCATGGCTGGCGCTTGAACACGACGTATCGGCGCAGGATGACGTTGAACTCCGGGGCCACCGCGCACGACGTCGTGGTTGAGTACGCACGCGGGGGTTACGTATTTCACTATGAAGGTACCAGCGCCGCGCTTGCGTTCACGGCCAATGCAGGTTCCGGCATGTCGATTCGCTTCGGCGAGCACACGCTGACCGCCGATGTGGTGCGCGCGGGCGACGAGCTGCATGTGTTTCACAACGGACGGCATCGCGTCCTGGCGCTTGCCGACATCATCGCGCAGTCGGCAGCGGCAGAAGTCGAAACCGGCAAGCTGACCGCACCGATGCCCGGAAAGCTGATCGCGATTCATACGACCGCAGGTGCACTCGTCGAGCGCGGCACACCGCTGCTGGTGATGGAAGCCATGAAAATGGAGCACACGATCGTGGCTCCATCGAACGGCGTCGTCAGCGAAGTTTTATATGCCGTCGGCGATCAGGTCGTCGAGGGCGCGGAGCTCGTGAGGTTTTCGCCTGCAACCGATTCGGGCTGAGCCTCCGTAGCCTGCATCGCGGTGACCAGCGCAGCCGGGGGCAGCTTCTCGATCGCGCCCTTTAACGTCGTGACAACCTCCGATGCACCGGCCGCGAGTAAACGGCTTCTACCTTTTTCCATGTCTCCTTCCGCGTGCCACACGGCGACCACGATCTTTAGCTGCGGAAATCGCGGGCGCAAGCGTTTGCAGAAATATGAAGCGTGCAAGACAGCCGCCGGCGGAAGAGCCGAGATATACAGTACCTCCGGCGCCAACTCGGTCACTCGATCCAGCACTTCGCCTTTGAGCACATGGGTCGTCAGCAATTCGGAAGCGACGTTGCGGCGGGTCAGGCTTCGCCGCAGCATTGCGCCCACGATCTCGTCGGCTTCGTCGCGCGCGGGCACGATGCAAGCGGTGACCGGCCCGGCCAGCGTATACGGTTCCTGCGCATCTTCCGCTGCGGACGCGTCAGGTTCCTTGCCCTCGAGCGGAGGCTCGGCCAACTCCTCCACCAAAGTGCGAGTGCTGTCAAAGACAAAGCGCGTGCGCTCCTCCGACAACGCATCGCTGTGCCGATCGCGCTCCGCCAGGTCGAGCACCGGGATCAGCACGTCTTCATAGAGCGCATCGAGCCCTTTCTCCCCGACGAACTCTTCGGCAAGCTCGGCGGCTTCTTCCTGATCGCGGGCAAGCAGGCGCTGATAAATTCGATTCTGCAGTGACAACACGGGCTGATCGCCCAGCATGATGCTCAAAAACGAGAACTGCGGGATATAGCGTCCTACTACAACCAGGCAGACGGTCAGCGGAACCGCGAGCAACAAGCCAACCGCGCCCCATAGCCAGGTCCAGAAGATCGCCGCGACGATCACGGCCAGCGCCGACATGCCGGTACTCGCGCCATACGCCCACGGCTCGATCACGTTGTTGCTGATGAGTTCAAGGACGACGAACACTGCCACAGTCCAAACGACCAGCGACCAGTCGTCGGATATTGCAAACGCCAGCGCAATCGGCAGCGCCGCCGCGATCCAGGCGCCGAGATACGGAATGAAGCGCAGCGCAGTCGCCAACACGCCCCATAACGCGGCGTTCGGTATTCCTATCGCGTACAACGCGATGCCGACCGGAAGCCCGTAGCTGACGTTGACGATCAGCTGCATGCGCAAGTACCGGCTGACCCGATTGGCCGCTTCCTCGAAAACCTGCGTGGTCACGTTCAGATGACCGTGGCCGACCAGGCGAATCATGCGATCGCGCAGATCCTCCCTCTGCAGCAGCATGATGAAAGTGAACAGAATCACCGCGCCGGCCACAGTGAGCGGCACAAGCAGCGGGGTTATCGCCTCGCGCATCAGCTCGAACGGGGTCAGCTGTCTCCGTTCGATCGTCACCGCGACTGGACGGTCACCAGACGCCGGTAAGCGCGACGATCGCGACGAGCCGCGGGGTGCGGGCGCTGAGGGCGCTGCGGCAGCCGCGTCCTGCTTTGCGATTTCGGTTCCGATCTCATCGATCGTCTGCTTCGCTTTGGTCAAGCTGCCTTGCGGAGCCGCTCGTAGAAGCGAGATCTTGCTCTGAATGTTGTTCTTGTATTCCGGCAGGCTGGCGGCGAAGTTCAGAAACTGAAGTACCGTAATCCAGACAAGCCCGGCAATTACGCAGCACGCCAGCCCCACCATCACGGTAGTCGCCAAAACGCGCGGGAATCGGCGTCGCTCCAGCAACCGCACGCCTGGCGCCAATAGGAAGGTGAGCAGCATTGAGAGCGCGAGCGGAACCAACACGTCGCGACCGAAATACAGAATACCGGTCACTAACACGAAGGCGACCATGGTCGTTAGTTGCGACCCTGGCGTGCCAGGAACCCGCGCTCGGGGTAACGGCTCTAATAATGTGGGCACGATTGCATCCGTGATCGCAACACTGCGTTAATGATCATAGCGGTCGACAACGCATACGCGCCACATCGAATCCATCACATGGCAGATCTAAGCCAACGCCTTCTGAATATCCACGATGGATGAGTTGGTAAACGTCTTACCGATCTCGGAAACCAGTCGATCCTTCACTTCCCTATGTAATGTCGGGCGGATCTGGCCCAGCGTCTGCGGGTCAGCGATCAGAACGAGGGCCGCGAAGTCGCCGCTGTGGGCGCGTCGGTACAGCTCGTTTGCCAGCTGTTTTGCAAAGGTAGCCTCGTCGGTCTCCTTTGCCGAAGACTCGGGTGGCCGCATCCCGGAAGCGCCTTCGAGTGTTAGCGAGACCTTGTTGTCTTGACCGGAATTGCGAAAAAGCCGCGCGCCTGTGCCGTCAGCCACTACAACGAGTGCACCGTCGGGAATCTTGTCTGCCTTCATCGTTGTCCTTTTCTTGGCTATTCCTGCGCAAGCAAGTAGCGCGCCACTTGCGACGCGGCAAGGCGACGACGAGCAGCGCTAACATTGCTCCCCGCTCTATTGAAATTCGCCTTGGGAGACTCGTGGTGACCACTCTTCCGCAACGCGTTCATATCGTCGACGTCGGTCCGCGCGACGGGCTGCAGAACGAGAAGCAACTGATCCCGGCAGACATCAAGGTCGAGCTGGTCGATCGCCTGACCGACGCCGGCTTTACCAACATCGAGGTAACGTCGTTCGTCTCGCCAAAGTGGGTGCCGCAGATGGCGGACGCCGCCGATGTGATGGCGAGGATTCAGCGCAAACCCGGTGTTACCTATTCGGTGCTGGTGCCGAATGCGAAAGGCATGGAAGGTGCCCTCACCTCCAAAGCCGATGAAATTGTCGTGTTCGCTGCAGCCAGTGAAGCGTTCTCGCAAAAAAACATCAATTGCTCGATCGACGAATCGATCGAACGCTTTCGTCCGGTCACCGAGGAGGCGCAGCAGCACGGCATTCGAATCCGAGGCGCCATTTCATGCGCGCTGGGTTGCCCGTACCAAGGAGAAGTAAAGGCTAGCGCAGTCGCGCATGTCGCGCGGCGAATGAAGGACATCGGTGTCCAACACGTCGGTGTCGCCGACACGATTGGCACAGGCACGCCGGAGCAGACCAAACGCGTGATGGACGCTGTGCTTGCCGTTTACGACCTCAATGACATTAGCGGCCACTTTCACGATACCTATGGCATGGCCACTGCCAACGTCTATGCGTGTCTCGAGCTCGGCATTTCGAGCTTCGATTCCAGCATCGCTGGACTTGGCGGCTGCCCGTACGCCAAAGGGGCAACGGGAAACGTGGCCACCGAAGACGTCCTGTACCTGCTCAACGGCCTGGGCATCGAGACCGGTATCGATTTCGCGAAGGCGGTCGCGATCGGCCAGTGGATCAGCGGCATTCTTAACCGTAAAGCACACTCTCGCGCGGGTAATGCGGTCGCCGCAAAACTCGCCGCCTGAGCATTCCAGATCAACGATCGATGTCACCCGATCTGAAAGCCGGTATTCAGTTCGACTTTGAATACAAGGTCCCCGACAGCAAAACGGTGCCGCGCCTCTATCCCGAATGGTCCGAGTTCGGCGAGATGCCGGAAGTGTTCGCTACCGGGTATCTGATTGGCTTGATGGAAGGCGTGTGCCAGTTGGCGATCAAGCCATTCCTGGATTGGCCCCGCGAACAGTCGGTCGGCACGCACGTCAACTTTTCGCACCTCGCGGCGACGCCACCGGGCCTGACCGTGCGGGTCCACTGTGAAGTGCTCGGTGTCGACGGACGCAAAGTTACTTTTCGCGCGCAAGCGCACGACGGGCACGACCTGATATCGGAGGGCACACACGAACGCGTCGTCATCGACGCGGCGCGCTTCAATCAGAGGCTGCAATCGAAACGAAGCGCGACGGTTTGAACCCAGTACCTCTGACACCACCGGACTCGCCGGTGCCATCGCCGTGCATCTCGGTTTGCAGAATGGATGCGAGCAGCGGATGGTGTGAGGGGTGCTTGCGCTCTATCGACGAAATCGCGCGTTGGTCGCAGATGGGAGATGACGAAAAGCGCGCAGTGTGGGTACAGTTGGCAGGACGGCGCACAGCGTGACCGTTGTTTCGCCAGCGGTGCCGTTGACGATGCGCGTAATGGAACGCGGCTGGGTCTCCTCGAACAATATTTTGTTGCTCGACGACGATCACTCGGCGACGCTCGTCGCGCGCAGCGTAGTCAAGACGTTGCTAAATTTCCACCTGCTGATCGTGCGCCATGTCGCACTGGACGAATTAGTCCAACGCTGCGGCGGATGGCACTACGCGCGCATTATCAACGAGCGCTTTTTTCGATTGCCGTTTGCGGAGTTTATTTCGCGCAACGTCGAGGAGCTGGTGGCCGGTGGCGCGCTGCTGTTAAGCAACGGCATCGTCGCCAATCGAGATTGAAGCGCGCTCGTTAGACCCACAGAGCTGTGGCCATCAGCGCCAGAGACACCAACGCGACTACGCTCGCCAACAAGTTCAAATCGTCGCCCGCATCAAAACTGTTCTTGACATCCTCCGGCATTGCCGCCTCCATTGCCTATGACGTAACTGAAACATCGGCGCCCGCGTGGTTGCATTTGATCGTCCTGACGGACGACGCAGAAATGGATTGATGGGATTAGCTCAAAAAACCAACGTTCGCGTTCGCTGATGCAGCGTTTCGGAAACGACGGTAGCCGCACCCGCGTGCCCGTCACACTCGGCAATCAGCGACGCGCCGCGCGCGTGTTCGTGCATCGCCATGCTGCATGCATACAGCTTCACTCCGGCCGTCTTGGCTTCGCGAATGAAATCGCCGACCGTCTTGGTACGCTCGGCGTCGGTATGCGCGGCATCCGCCACGCCGGGTAGTAACCACTGCACCGCGCTCGACGTGAAGTGCATATCGACGTCGACTTCGAGCGCACGCGCCGCCAGTGCATAGACGAACGGAGCCGCTGCCAGCGCAGGATTTTTGGGACCGGCCGACCACAGCACAATCACCAACTTGTCAGTGCCCGCGTTCATTCGATCAGTAACCGCGGTTGGGATCGATGTCGAAATCTTCGGTGTAAAAGTCGTCGATTGGCGGCACCAATTTTTCGGCCAATCTTGGCTGCAGCAAGTTATTGCTCATGAAAAATCACATCAAATTG
>JBDTQZ010000095.1:0-6549 GCA_039931935.1 Burkholderiaceae bacterium
GCTGCGCGAGGCCGCGGCGCAAGCGTCGGTCCCAGAGGCCCTGTCCAGAGACGATTTCGTCTGGACACTCGGCCAGCTCTGCGCATTTCATCGCGTGCCGTTCGACCCGGTGTTGTTCCTTGGCCAGTTTCCCCCTCCGTACACGCAGGAAAAACTGCTCGGCGCACTGGGCGCGCTCGGCTTTCACGCCGGGCACGGCAAGGCCGCGGTGCTCGATGCCGGTCCGACGCCTTTTCCGTGCATCGCGTTCCGGCGCGAGGGCGAAGGCGACGCGGAGCGCCTGGTGCCGGCGATCCTGGCGGCGAGCGAGGACGGCGAGCTCGTACTGTTCCAATCCTCGAACCGCGAGCCGCAAAAGCTGCCGCTTGCAAAGTTTTACGAATCGTTCGAGCCGGGCATTCTGCTCCTGCGGCGCGACGCCGCGCCGGCGAGCGACCCCGATGCCGCGGCGGCCAAACCGCAGGCCTTCGGCTTCAAGTGGTTCGTGCCCGAGCTGCTGCGCCACAAGCGCATCTGGCGCGAAGTGCTGCTCGCTTCCCTTGCCATCCAGCTCGCGGGGCTCGCCACGCCGATCTTTACCCAGGTGGTGATCGACAAGGTGGTGGTGCACCACACCGAAAGCACTTTGTGGGTGGTCGGACTGGGGCTGGCGATGTTCATGGCCTTCGGCGCAGTGATGAGCTGGATGCGCCAGTACCTGGTGCTGCACACGGGCAACCGGGTCGATGCGGTGCTCGGGCACTCGGTGTTCCGGCACCTGTTCCGCCTGCCGCTGCCGTACTTCGAGAGCCGGCAGACTGGCGTGCTGGTGGCGCGCCTGAACGCGGTCGAGCAGATCCGCGAGTTCGTCTCCGGCGCCGCGGTGGCGCTGCTGCTGGATTGTCCATTCCTCTTCGTGTTTCTGGCGGTGATGTTCTGGTACAGCTGGAAACTGACGCTGGTCGCGCTCGCCGTGCTGCTGTTAATCGTCGTGTTGAGCATCGCGGTGACGCCGCTGTTTCGGGCGAATCTAAATCGCCAGTTCCTCGCCGGGGCGCGCAACACCGCGTTCGTCACCGAGTACGTCTCGGGCATGGCAACGGTGAAGTCCCTGCAGATGGAGCCGGTGCTGGAGGAGCGCTACGGCGAGTTGTTGGCCCAGTACCTCGCGGCAGGCTTCCAGACGCGCCAGCTCGCCAATTCGTACAACATCGCCGCCAACGCGCTCGAGCAGGTGATGACGCTGGGCATCCTGATCTTCGGGGCGCTGCTGGTAATGGACAGCGCCGCGCTCGCCGCCGTGGGGGGGTCTACTTTCACCATCGGCATGCTGGTCGCGTTCCAGATGTTCGCTTCGCGGCTGTCGCAGCCGATGCTGCGATTGGTAGGGTTGTGGCAGCAGTTCCAGCAGGCGGAGATCGCGGTGCGGCGCCTGGGCGACGTCATGGACATGCCTACCGAGCCGCATGCGCTCATTCCGCAGCGCGCGGGCGGGCGCGATGCGAAGGCGGGGCGGATCGAGTTCCAGTCGGTGTCGTTCCGGTATTCGGACAAGTATCCCTGGCTGTACAGGAACTTGAACCTTGTCATCAAGCCTGGGCAGTTGACCGTATTGGTGGGACCGAGCGGCTGCGGGAAAAGCACGCTGGCGAAGCTGTTGCTAGGGTTTTATCCGCCTACCGATGGCCGGATCCTGATGGAGGGGCAGGACACGCGCAGCATGAGCGCGAATGAATTGCGTGCCGCTTTTGGGGTGGTGCCTCAGGAGACGACGCTATTTTCCGGAACCGTCTACGACAACCTGCAGATGGCCAATCCGCGGGCGGGGTTTGCGCAGATCGCCGAGGCCTGCCGGATGGCGGAGATTCACGATGTGGTTGAGGCGCTGCCGCAGGGGTATCAGACGCCGCTGGGGGAGCATGGGGTTGGGCTGTCCGGAGGGCAGCGGCAGAGGATCGCGATTGCGCGGGCTCTGCTTAAGTATCCGCGGGTGCTGATATTTGATGAGGCGACTAGCAATTTGGACGCGCCTACGGCGGAGAGCTTCGCGCAGACGGTGAATCAGTTGAAAGGGAAGGTGACTCTGCTATTCATTGCGCACCAGTTACCGCGCGGGTTGAAGGTGGATGAGGTGCTGCAGTTTGGGGCGCAGGCGGCGGGGCAGCAGCCGACGCAGATGAGTGTTATTGAAGATGAGAAGGGTAAACAGTGATTTGCAGGCTGGGAGGCCGGATGATTGCAGCCAAGGGACGGGGTAACTCTGAGCGTAGGAGCGAGCAACTTGGGCGATGTTCACACGTCATATGGGCATGTGCGAAGACCGCGGTTCTTGTTACAGCACTCGTAATCACGGGCAATGCCGCCGGTCAGCAGAAATCCGTATTTCGGATCGTTGAATCCGGGTACGCGTCGCCCCGAACGGGCGCAACGCTCGTGTGGCTAGATAGTAGTCGCGTGCTCTTCAATGGGGGAACGCTCTCCGCGGTATCGAAGGCACGCTATCCAGAATCTGAAGAGGCAGCGAAGTGGGCAAATCCATGGACGTTTGTTTGGGACACCGCAAGTGACAACGTAG
The DNA here is from genome assembly GCA_039931935.1 of Burkholderiaceae bacterium. Taxonomy (GTDB): domain Bacteria; phylum Pseudomonadota; class Gammaproteobacteria; order Burkholderiales; family Burkholderiaceae_F; genus JACCZX01. Next base: position 2,555 of record JBDTQZ010000095.1, read on the forward strand.
AGCGTATCAGCGATTGGAACACCGTCTGTTACAGCCCGACGTACATACGCCAGTACAAGCGCCCGAAGTACGATTCGCTGCGCGGCAAATACCGGCTTGGCCCACTTGGGAAGGAAATGGAGCTGAATGCGGAGGCTATGAGCAAGCGGATTAAAAAGGACGAAGCGCAACAGCGAATCTACCGTAATAGCTTTGATTGCCGAGAGTACGCACCGAGCGAGATTGTGCCTCCGATTCCACCGGATAGAAAGGTAGTACTTCTGCGCGAGGGCGATGGATATTTGGACCTAGGCTCACGTGATCCAGTGCGACGCTCGATAGAGATGAAGAGTGGCCACGACATTCGCTGGTATCACCCGACTGCCGAATCCGGAGTAGATCTGGGGATGCCACTTGCGCACAACTTCGGCTTGCATTCGCCGCGCTATTCGAGTTACAGCGAAGAATACGTAGTTGTGCCTGCTGCGCCCGACGCGAAAACGTCGAAGGGCAGCACGGAGTTGATTTACTACGTACTACATCCAAGCAGCCTATCGGCCGAGAAAGTAACAATTCCGAATTTTGCGCCTGGTGGGGGATTCACACAGGGTCGAATAGAACGAACGAAGTCAGGATGGGTGTTTTCGGGAAGTGGGAATCCTTGGCTGCGGTGGGCAGGAATCTATCACTATGACTCGAAAAAGGTGACGCGCATCGATCTCGGGTCAGTCACTGCGCTTTCCGTTGCGCCAGATGGTTGCAAGGTCGCGTACACAATTAACAAGCGAAACACGGAGATGGGTTCACCCATTGAGGTCAATTACGTGAACTTGTGCGTCCGATAGAAGCGAGGCCAGCCATGCCGATCGATGAGCAGCGCGACATTCTCACCAAGATGCTCTTGGTCGCTTGCGATCAAAGCTATCAGCCGGGACCAGGGTCAAACACGCCGCCTGTGAGCGGCATTGAAGTACGCGTTGGAGACTCGCTGCGGCCCTATCTTGACAATGGGACGAGCGTTGATCGCGACTCCAAGTATCAGATGCCCGTGCAGTGGTATGACCTAAGACTTTCTGATGGAACACAATTCACTAGTTGGCGAGTCGAGCAGCGCTTTGACGATCGCTATTCTGGCTTTGGCGCGACCGTGTATTCGCGAGATGCGGGTGATGGAAAACGGGACTACATCGTCGCACTTCAAGGTACGCGTGGGCAAAACATTCAGGACTGGTCTGGGAATCTAATCTATGGATGGGACAAATGGACTGCAGATACTGAGGGCGCAAATGGCCCCGACCTGACGGCGTTCCTCGTTTCTATCGGAGATATTCATCAAATTCATTTTACTGGCCAATCATTAGGTGGAGCGCTAGCCCAATATGCGGCGTATGACTTCGTTGACAGTGTATTGACATCCCAACCGGATATTCGTAGCAGAACGACACTCACGACATTCAATGGTTTGGGGGCGGTGGAGGCGCTCACGCAGCGGGCAAACGATCCCAGCAGAAACGGATTTAATCCAGATCTTCTAGTCGGGGTCGACACTGCTCACTTTGTCACCGACAATGACCTAGTAAACCGTTTTGGAACTGGGAACTTAAACGGTAGCGGGCACGAGTATCTATTACGTACGGTGGCCACCAACGATGATGGTTCGCCAGTCACGCGCCCGAATGGAACCTTTGTCAAAGTTTCTCCGATCCCCGACGCACACCGGATCGAGACCGGCTTTTACTACACGTTTAACCAAGCGGCACGCGATCACGCGAATCGCATGCCTCTGGATTTCACACAGGCGATAGCTCAGCCAATTCAGCATCTGCAAATTGCGGGAATTGCCAACGCCGGTACGGCCATTGCGTGGCTAAGTAACAAGGATGGAGTAAATCTTACGAAGGCCGAGTCGTGGGCACGACTAGTTGCAGCGATTCTGGCAGGAATGGCATACGGACCCAAGGAACAAGCTGCCGCACTGCTACGCGCGATGTCGCTGCAAGTCGGCGAGTCTTGGGAGAGCGAACAACGCGAATATCTCTTTCGTGGCCTGCTCGGTGAATGGGCGCCCAGCTTTCTCACTACGTTCGCGAAATCGCAATCGGGGACGTCGTTGCAGGAGGGGGCGCTTATCGTGGCGGCCTTCCTCGAATCGGCCAATACGCTTGCGACACGCCAGAACGGCGGAGCCGATGCGGTAAATATCGGACCGCAAGTCTCCAATCTAATAGAGCAGATGTTGGCGACTGTGCCCCCAGGGATTGGCAATTTTGATCTTAAAACTGCCGAGCGTGAGGCTCAAATCATGCTTTCCGGCGCGCCGGGAGCTAACGAATTGTACGTTCGGTTCGCGCTGAAGATGTCTTGGGCGATGTTCCAGCTAATACCGAGCATTAGGGACTCCGCTGGCGTCGCCACGGCTCAACTCCTTCTTGAGATCACCAAAGTCTTTATCAATGATCCCAAGGGTCTATTGATCGCATTGGCACAATTTTCATCAGATGCGATTCGAGACGTTTCTGGCGGTGCGATCGATCCTGAAGCGACCGCACAGCTCATCGCAAAGAACTTGACCATGTTGTCAGATGAGGCGCTGAGTGCGGCGCAAGAGGCCGCGCACGCAGTGAACGCGGGCGTAGAAGATGTGGAGCGCTTCTACGATGAGATTGTCGAATATACGTCGCAAGGGATCGAGCGGGTGGTGAATTCGGTTGCGAACGGTTACAGCGAGTTAGTTTTGAAGCGAGACGACGCCTTTGAATGGGGCGTGGATACGAGCAGGTCAACGCTCATTGCACTTGCCGAAGGGTTCAAGAATGTTTCGCGAGGGGTAACGGCTCTCGTAACAAGGAACGCTGTTGTCGCTGCAGAGAGCGCTTCGCAAGCCATAATCGTTACACTTGGAACCGGGATCAGCCCCTACGGCGCTCCCGGCCAAAGCGGCGCAGCGACAGTAGATCCAGATCTCTCGGAATCTGCAGTTCTCCTCGAACGATCGGGCGCCTCATTCACACTTTACTTGCCGTTCAATGCTGGTCCCGGCGGGCAGAAGGTCCTACTGAGGGCGAGCGGACCGAATGAAGTGACGCTACGGTTGATGGCAAGGACCGAGGTCCCGAACGACAACGGCACATTTACTGTAACGATTCCAGAAGGGTCTCGGCAACTTGCGCTGGCCTTCAGCCAGCATGGTGACATCGACGATGACTCCACGCTCGAGATTAGGGCGCAGCTGATTAACGCGTCAGGCAATCCGACCCACGCGGAACATGTTGAATTTACGCTGACCCTTGATGGCGAATCGGAAGTTGCAATCGCAGACGCACCAGGGCAAACGAGCCTGACGATTCTGGGCGATCAACGCACACGAGAATTCATCGATGTGGTTGACGCAACCGGCGGGCCCGTCGGACAAGGATACGTTCCGTACGTACCGACCGGCGATTTCGAGCGACATTTCTGGACTAGCCTTGGCTACACGCCGCTTGAAAACTGGATCAACTGGGAAATTACCGACGCTGCCTATGCTATCGAAAGCGTCGTACTCGACCAGGAGACAGGAATTACCACGATTAGCTTCCGAGCTACAAGTTACACGGTACTGCACAACACTCTGGATGACCTTGGAAATCTGATCACGGAGCCTACGCCCGATCCCGACAAGGGCGAGAGGCTGTATGGGAGTACCGGCGCAGACCTGATTGATGCGCACGGTGGACGTGACATCGTATTTGCGAAGGCGGGCAACGACACGGTATACGCTGGAAGTGGAAATGATTTCGTCGAAGCTGGTCCGGGCGACGATTGGGTAGATGGCGGAAGTGGAGATGATTATCTCTATGGCAACGAAGGCAATGACCGGTTGATCGGCGGCGCGGGAATCGATTTCCTATCCGGAGATATCAGCGAAGCATACATATTGAACCGAGGCTTCGTGTCGGATTCCAGTACGCAGCTGACGGGCGACGACGTTCTCGAAGGCGGATTGTCGCCGATGGACATGCTGATCGGTGGCGGCG
>JBDTQZ010000096.1:0-6514 GCA_039931935.1 Burkholderiaceae bacterium
TCGGTGTTCGCGTTGCTCTATGGATACCTGGTGCGCTATTTCGCCGTTGCGTACCAGACCGTCGAAGCCGGCTTGGCGCGCATCACTCCGGCGATGGACGCTAGCGCGCGCAGTCTCGGTAGCACACCGTTCGACACCTTCATACGTGTTCACCTGCCGGTGCTGCGGCCGTCGGTGCTCGCCGCGTGCCTGCTCGTGTTCGTCGACGTGATGAAGGAGTTGCCGGCGACGCTGGTGTTGCGTCCGTTTAACTTCGACACGCTGGCCGTAATTGCGTATCAGATGGCGAGCGACGAGCGGTTGGGGCAAGCGGCGCTTCCTGCGCTGACGATCGTCGTTGCGGGCGCGATCCCGGTGACGCTGCTGTCACGCGCCATCTCGCGTGCTTCGGAAGCGAATCGGTCCGCGTAGACTGCGCGCGCTCCAGCGATACAGGTTGCCAATGGGTTATGTGTTTGCAGCGCCGCCGCAAGCGGTTGTGCCGGTTGACGGCACCAGCGAGTTGTTCCCGGTGCATCGTATCTACTGTGTGGGCCGCAACTACGCAGAACATGCGAAGGAGATGGGATTTTCCGAGCGCGACGCGCCATTTTTTTTCGCCAAGCCGGCCGATGCTGCCTTGCCGGTGCCGTTCGGCACGACGGGAGAGCTTCCGTACCCGGGCGAAACTGCCAACTTGCATCACGAGATCGAGCTCGTGGTTGCGATTGGCAAGAGCGGCGCCAACATCGCCGCAGCGGACGCTGCGAAGTACATCTACGGCTACGCAGTCGGGCTCGACATGACGCGGCGCGACCTGCAAATCGCATTGCGCGACAAGGGGCGTCCATGGGACGTCGCTAAAGGGTTCGATTACTCGGCGCCGATTTCACCGATCAAGACAATCGCAGCCACGGGCGAGATCTTGGGCGCGCAGATATGGCTGAACGTCAACGGCGTGCGACGGCAGGCGAGCACGACCGCGAAGCTGATTTGGAGCGTCAATGAAACCATCGAACATCTCTCGAAGTTTTTCGAGCTGCGCCCCGGCGACCTCATCTACACCGGCACGCCGGAAGGCGTCGGTGCCGTCCAGCGCGGTGACGAACTGGACGGCGGCATCGAGAAGATGGGTGCGCTGAAAGTGAAGGTGGTCTAGCTAGCTACCCTGTTGCGGATGATCAAGCTCTATAACTACTTTCGAAGCTCCGCGACGTATCGGGTACGCATCGCGTTGAACTTGAAGGGTCTGCCGTACGAGTACCTATCGGTCCACTTGCTGAAAGACGGCGGTCAGCAACTTGCGCCTTCGTTTCGCGTGCTGAATCCCGAGTCGCTGGTGCCGGTGCTCGACGACGATGGCGAAGTGTTGACGCAATCGCTTGCGATCATCGAGTATCTGGAAGAAACGCGGCCCGACCCGCCGCTACTGTCGAACGACGCGATCGAGCGTGCCTATGTAAGGGCTATTGCCTTGGCAATCGCTTGCGAGATTCATCCGCTCAACAATTTGCGTGTGTTGCGTTATCTGGTCAAGACGCTGGGCGCGACTGAGGAGCAGAAGAATGCGTGGTACCGGCATTGGGTCGAGCAGGGGCTGGCATCGATCGAAGCGCGGCTGGTTGCCGAGCAACGCAGCGGCCGCTACGCACTCGGTGACGCGGTAACGCTGGCCGAAGTGTTCATCGTGCCGCAGATCTTCAACGCACAGCGGATGGACTGCAACCTTGATGCGGTGCCGACGGTCATGCGGATTTTCGATAATTGCATGCACCTTCCGGCATTTATCGATGCGCAGCCGTCCGGGCAGCCGGACGCTGGTAGCTAGCGCGCAAGAGTCTGCGCAATCGCGCGCGACAGATCCACTACTGCGCTCGCATAGAAATAGCTGCGGTTGTAGTGCAGCAGCGCGCTGAAGTTGACGGTTCCTACTCGATACAGCCGGTCAACATCAGCACCGTTGACAATTGGCAAGTCAATGACCAGCACTTGTGCGTCGAGAGGCAAAAACACATCGCCTTCGACACCCGCTGCCAGTGCATCCGACCACGTGACCGCGGCGTTAATGCCTCTCCCGAGCGCATCGACTGTCGCTTCGTCGGTGATCGCATCGAACACGATTGGCATATCGGCCTGCCATCCGTGCGCGGCCAGAAAACTTGCGACAGAGCCGATCGCGTCCACGGCGCTGTTGGCCAAATCCACGTGTCCGTCACCATCGAAATCGACAGCGTGACGGCGGATCGAGCCCGGCATGAACTGCGGGAGACCAAGCGCGCCTGCAAATGACCCCTTGATCGTCAACGGATCGGCGTTCTGCTCGCGCACCAACAGAAAAAATTCGGTCAGCTGCTGCCGGTAGTACTCGGCGCGGCGCAGATAGTCGAACGAGAGGGTGACCAGCGCATCGAGCGTGCGGAAGTTGCCGGTGATCCGGCCGTAATGCGTCTCGACGCCGATGATCGCTGCGATGATTTCGGCTGGCACACCGAACTCGCGCTGCGCTCGCTCCATCGCGGCTTGATGCTGGCGCACGAAGGCGGCGCCGCCTTGCACGCGCGGCTCGTCCAGGTAGCGAGCGCGATAGTCGAGCCAGTTACGCTGGCCGAACGCGATCGGCGGCTGCATGTAGCGCTCCACCGCGGGTAAGTAGCGGGCCTGGCTTAGCCAGCGCTCGATACGCTGTCGTTCGAAACCGTGCTGCGTCGTCAACTCGTCGATGAACTGCTGCACCTCTGCGCGCTGCAGGTAGGGGGTGCGCGTTTCGGCAAGCGCGGAGGATGCGATCGCCAGCAGCAGCAGCGCCAGCACCTGCAGCATCGAGCGCCGCCTGTGTTTCATGCCCTGCTCATGCGCCAATGCTGCGCGGGCGAAATTCGCGAATCGCGCGGCGCAGCGCGCGGATATCGGCGCGCTCAATTCCTTCGGACGAGCGCGAATAACGCATGCGTTCGATACGCGACAGCAGCTTGCGCGCACGCTTGGCGTCGTTCGGCACGAGCGCACGTTTGCTGCGGGCATATAACTCCCGCGGCCCGAGGTGTTCCGCCGTCCTGACTCCGGCGCGATCAAGCCGGTCGCGCATCAATCGAAACGCGTCTCCCAACGGATCGCGCTCGGTACGGGTGCGCAACGAGAACATGGCCATCACCGCAAGCACGATTGCCACCAGGACGGCCATTACCATCGCCAGGCTTTCCCAACTAGGCGTGAGCCCGAGCAGCCCGATCAAGTCGCGCTGGCGCTCCTGCGAATACGACAGCACCCACTGATTCCACGAGTTTTGCACCGCCTCCCAATTGAACCGTATCGAGCGCAGCCACATAAAGCTGCTCCCTGCGCCCGGCAGCGTGATACCTGCTTGCCGTGCCATTTCGCTGGCCCCCTGATCGATGCGCAGCGGCGCAACGATTGCCGTCGGATCGACGCGTACCCACCCGCGGCCCTCTAGCCATACTTCGGACCATGCGTGCGCGTCGGATTGCCGGATCGTCATAAAGCCATCGACAGGATTGCGCTCGCCGCCTTGGTACCCAGTCACGACCCGCGCGGGAACGTCGAGCGCACGCATCAGGAATACGAAAGCTGCCGCGTAGTGTTCGCAGTATCCCTGCCGCGTGTCGAACAGAAACTCATCGATCGAATTTCGACCCAACCTTGGCGGTGACAGCGTGTACTCATAGCTGCCGCGCCGCAGGTGCTCGAGCGTCGCGCGCACGCGGTCGGCGTCGTTACCCGAGCGGGTGCGAATTTCCTCGGCTAATTCCAGCGTGCGCGGGTTATAGGTTGGAGGCAAATCCAGCCAGTTGCGCCGCTCTGCGGCACTCGAATCGGCGTTGAAGCGGTACGTTGTGTAGGAACGCATGTCGTAGCGCAAGCGCTGGCGAACCAGGTCGTTCGTGACGATCCGCATATCCGATGTGATGCGCGGCGTAAGTTCGCTGGTCACGGGCAGCATCGCGGGTGCGTCGAGCGCAAACAGCCAGTCGCGGTTATGCGGCTCCAGCGTCACCGTGTACGCGAGTGCCGTACGAGCGTCGCCTTGAATTGACGGATTCGCCGTTTCGCCCGCCCGTTGCTGCAGCGGTGTCCATCTGCGACCGTCGAATGTGCCGAATACGGGCCCGCGCCAGTAAAGCTTGTCGTTACTCGGTGGCGCGCCAACGAACTTCACGCGAAATGCGATCTCGGGCGATTCGAGCAGCTTGCTGATCGTCCCGGGCGCCATCGAGTTCGACAGTCCCGTGTTGCCGCTCGCGGAGTCCCCAGGTGTGCCCCAAAGCGGACCCGAGATGCGAGGGAACAATACAAACAAGACGGCGGTCAACGGAACCGCCTTCAGCAGCGTCAGCCCGACCATCTTGAGCTTGCGTGCGGCAGGCAAATCGGTTTCATCGAGGTTCACGCTGATCAATACGAAGAACAGGGCCGTTACCCCAAGCAACGCCATCGCCGCCACGTGTATTTCCTGGCCGTTGAGAAACTGCGTCAGCAAAATGAAGAACGACAAGAAGATGACAACAAAAATGTCACGCCGCGCGCGCATCTCCAGCAGTTTCAAGGCCATTAGCAGCAGCAGGAAGGTCACGCCCGCCTGTTGGCCGACAAGCGTCCGGTACTGCAGGTAAACCGCCGCACTGGCAGCGATTAGCAGCGGCAACATCAAAAGGCGGCTTGGGATCGGGCGCTGCGTCACGGTGAGGAACGCACGCCAGGCGAGAAGCAATACAAGAACCGCTGTCGCCCACCACACCAGATGCTCGAAGTGCGGAATGACGACGAATGTGACCGCGAGCAACAGCACCAGCATGTCGCGCCGCTCGCGTGCCGCGCTCGACACCTGAGGGGCAAACAGCAGCGCAAATGGTGCGAAGAACCGTGCAAGCCTGGCGCGCCGCGTGAGGGCAGGTTGAGCGACTGCGGACATCCGGCGCTATCCGATGCAAACGGCAAGTGCCGTCAGGCAATGTTCGCGATGCGCCGCACCGCTGCCGATGAAAATCATCGCGTCGGGAAGCTTCAATCCGTAGCGCATATGCGAAGCATCGGCATCGAGGACCCACCGTGTCAAGCGCGATAGCCGCCCCTCGATGCCCAGCACCTCGGGTAGCTCGCCATAGTCGAGCATCAACTCGCCGCCGCCGGACGCCTCGAACTGCTTGACCGACAGTTCGTCGGATCGCGCTGCGAGCTTCCACGCAATCATCTTTTGCGAATCTCCCGGCTGATACGGTCGCACGCCCGCGAAGTCATCGCCGCTGGACGCCATACCTGCTGCTTCGCCGACTCCGGCACCGGTGAACGGAACCGGTGGCGCGTCGAATTCGGGCGCCGGGTAAACCATAGCGGTTAGCGCGGGCGTGAAATATGCCCAGGCCCGCCAGAGCCCGAACGGATAGCGCGTCTCGATCGTGATGCGCAGTGCCGGCAGGCGGCCTCGGATCGGTGCCGGCAAAGGCACTGCGACCGTGCGCAAACCGCGCGCCGGCAGCTCAATCGTGATTGTCGGCAGTTCGCGCTCCCCGGGCGCCTTGCTGAAAAGGCGAGTGAAGAAGACGCCGAGCTCCGAAGGCTGCGTAAAAGAAAACCGCAATGCAAACCGATCGACGGTCGTCGGATTGGTCACATTGATTTCGAACGCGGCCACGTCCCCCGCGTACACCGGCTCGACCTGGACGCCCCGCAGGACGGCTTGGGCGAGGTTCGAATGCGTGTTGTGCATGCCGACGACCGCCATGCTGGCTACGAGAAAGGTCAGCAGATAACCCAGCTGCAACATGTAGTTGATCGAGCCGATCAAGAGAATCAACGTGACGACGCCGAACGCAACGCCAGGCGCCGTAGGCAGGATGTATACGCGGCGCCGGTCAAGTGTCACGTCGCCTGCCTCGGGGCCATGTCGGCCGGCGATCCAGTCGGCAATCTTCACGACCACCGCGTTCGCGGCAATACTCATGGATCTAGGCCACTAGGGTACCGGCACTGCAGCGATCAGCTGAGACACCAGCTCCTTGCCGTGCAGCGCGCGGCCGGTTTCACGACTGATCGCGTGCAATCGATGCCCGGCTACGCACGGCATGATGTTTTGCACGTCTTCGGGAATCACGTGTTCGCGACCGTCGAGCCATGCCCACGCGCGAGCTGCGGCGAGCAGTGCCAGGCCGCCACGTGGGCTTAATCCTTCCGCGTACTTGCCTGAAGCGCGCGTGTGCGCAATCAACGACTGCACGTAGTCGAGCAGCGCCGCGGACACGTAGACTTTCTTGGCTTCCGCCTGCGCTGCCAGTAGATCGGCGGGCCGCGCGGTGGCATCGAGCGACTTCAGCATGTCGCGCCGCGCTTCGCCCGACAATAGCGAACGCTCGGCCGCGCGGTCGGGGTAGCCCAGGCTGATGCACATCAAGAAACGATCGAGCTGCGATTCGGGCAGCGGAAACGTGCCGATCTGATGCAGTGGATTTTGCGTCGCAATGACGAAGAACGGATTCGGCAACGGACGCGACAAACCGTCGACGGAGACCTGGCTTTCTTCCAT
>JBDTQZ010000097.1:0-6480 GCA_039931935.1 Burkholderiaceae bacterium
TGCACTGGAACAAGTGGTCATCAGTGCAAGCCGCACAGAGTCCACGCTGGCGGACACCGGGTCCGCCGTCAGCATCATCACGGGCGCGGAACTCGAGCAGCGACAGATCCGCCTTGTCTCCGATGCGTTGCGCGCAGTGCCAGGAATTGCCGTCAGCCGTCAAGGTCCGGTCGGTACGATTACACAAGTTCGTATTCGCGGTGCCGAGGCCAATCACACGGTGGTAATGATCGACGGCGTCAAGATCAACGATCCGTTCACCTCAGAAGTGGACTTTGCACACTTGCTCGCGGCGCAAATCGACCGCATCGAAATTCTGCGCGGACCTCAAAGTGTGTTGTACGGCTCGGAGGCGATCGGTGGGGTGATCAGCATCTTTACCAAGCGCGGGACACTCGGTATGGAAGCCGATGCATCAATCGAAGGCGGATCGTTTTCTTCCGTCGACGGCTCGGCTGCGATACGAGGCGCGACCCAGACGATGAACTATGCGTTGTCTGCATCCGCTTTGAGAACGGACGGCACCAACATTTCTCGTCTTGGTTCGGAAGACGACGGGTATCGCAACAGGACGCTGTACGCGCGTGCCGGCTGGGCGCCGATATCCACCGTTGCGCTTGACGCATCGCTGCGCTATCGCGATAGCAGCAGCATGTTCGATCCGCAGGACTTTGGCTTTCCTCCGGGCTCAACGTTCGGATTGATCGTCGACGGCGACCGTCGTAGCGAGGGTGACCAGCTCGATGCGAGATTGCGTGGCCGCTTGATGACGGGCGCGCTCGAGCACCAACTCGGATTTACGCATACGCAGACCCAAGAAGACACATTTGCGGACGGAGTGTTTACGAACGGTTTTGAAGGCAAACGCGATCGCCTTGACTACCAGGGCACTTGGCGATTCGGCGCAAGCGTGCCGCAGGCTGTGACTCTGGCAGCGGAGCACGAGCGGCAACAATACGAAAGCAAAGGGCCAACGCCGGCGTTTGTACAAAGCCAGACTCGTGAAAACGACAAGACAGGCGTCGCCGCCGAGTATCGCGTGCGGTTGCCTTCGTTGACCGCACTGACGCTTTCGGTGCGGCGCGATCATCACGAGCTGTTCGCCGACGCGACGACGTATCGCATCACCGCGGCTCAGCCGCTTGGACAGCGCACGAAGCTGCGCGCGAGTTACGGCACAGGCATCGCGAACCCGACGTTCTTCGAGCTATTCGGCTTTATCCCGGGAAGCTTCGATCCGAATCCAACTTTGAAGCCGGAAGAATCGCGCGGCTTTGACGTCGGCGCCGATTTCGTTATCGGGGAAGAGGGCGTTCTTTCGCTTACATACTTCGATGCCGACCTTGAAAACGAAATCAGCAGCACATTTGATGTAAACACATTTCGCTCCAGCGTTACCAACCTTAGCGGCAAGAGCAAGCGGCGCGGGCTCGAGGTAGAAGCTCAGTACGCGCCTAGCGCCAATCTGACGATAGGGGTTGCTTACACATATACCGACTCGAAACAACCCGATGGTCAGGTTGAGGTGCGCCGCCCGCGCCATGTAGGTTCTGCGGCGCTCACTTACGCTCCGCGTAACGCATCAGGGTCATTCACGCTCGCGGTCGATTACAACGATCGGCAGGAAGATCTCGATTTTCGAGACTTCACGTCGCCGCGGGTGACATTGCGCGATTACGTACTGGTGCGACTGGCAGGCCAATACAACCTCACACGCAATGTGAGCTTGACGGCGCGCGTCGAGAATTTGCTGGATCAGGACTACGAAGAGATTTTTTCGTATCGGCCCAGTGGGCGAGCCTTTTATGCCGGCGTGCAGGCGCGCTTTTAGGCATCAGGCTTCCTGGCCGCGATGAAGAATAAGTGCGCCGTTACGATGCTCGTGCTGGCGGTGTTCGCCAGCCCGGCCGACGCGGTGCCGTTGCGCATTGTTTCGCTGAACCTGTGCGCTGACGAACTGGTATTGCGGCTCGCAGCGCCGGGCACCGTCAAGTCGGTCACGTGGCTGTCACGTGATCCTGCGTTGTCGAACGTCGCGGCGTTGGCGCACACAGTCCCGGTCAACCGAGGGCTGGCCGAAGACGTCGTGCCTCTCGCGCCCGATCTTGTGATTGCCGGCGCGTACACGACGCGCACTGCAGTTGCACTGCTACGCCGACTGAAGATACCGGTGCTGGAGCTCGATGTACCGCGCAACGTTGACGAAGCTCTGGCCCAGATCAACACGGTGGCTGCGGCGCTTGGAACGCAGGCCAATGGCGCGCAGTTGATTGCCGATATCACGAGCGGGCTTGCTGAGCTCGACGTCGCGTCGGCGAAGCGAGCGCCACCGATTGCTGCGGTTTATCAGCCGAACGGCCTGACGATCGGGCAGGGATCGCTGGTCAACGACCTGCTGGCTCGGGCGGGTCTGCGCAATCTGGCGGTTGAACGCCGTATCGATAACTACGGAGCGCTGCCGCTCGAATGGCTGCTGCTCGCTCAGCCCGATCTGCTCATCGTTAACGCCGGCGAGGATCGTGGGCGCGCAATCGCATATGAGGTCCTAAGCCATCCCGCGCTGATGCGCCGTTACCACGGCGATCGCGTGGTCAGCGTCCCGTCCGCCTGGTGGAGTTGCCCTGGCCCGCGGCTGGTCGACGCGGTGCAGCGTCTACAACAAGCCGCGCGGCAGTTGTCCGCGCATGCGAACGAAAGCAGATGAGCGCGCAAGCAGCCACTGCCTCGTCGCGTGGGGTCGCCACGCCGGTGTCAGCATCGCTGCTGATCGGCACGCTGAGCGTGCTCCTGCTGTTGCTGTGTGTCGTGTCACTCGCTGTCGGTCGCGCTCCGCTCGACGTGGGCGCAGCTTTGGCACAATGGATGCGCGGCGAATCGACGCTTGCAACATTGGTGCTGATCGAGCTGCGCTTGCCGCGCACGCTGCTCGCTGTATTGGTCGGCGCGAGTCTCGGTTTGGCCGGAGCGGCGTTACAAGGCCTGCTGCGCAACCCGCTGGCTGAGCCGGGCATCATCGGCGTGTCGTCGTGTGCCGCTCTTGGCGCGGTTATCGCGTTCTACAGCGGTGCTTCGTTCGCCGCACCGCTTGCACTGCCGCTGGCGGGGATCGCGGGTGCATTGATCGCGGTCGTATTGCTATATGCGCTTGCCGGACGCGAAGCCAGCACGCTTACGCTGATCCTCGCGGGCGTGGCCATCAACGGCTTCGCCGCGGCTGCAACCGCACTCGCGCTAAATCTCGCGCCGAATCCGTTCGCGGTGACCGAGATCGTTTTCTGGATGATGGGATCGCTTGCCGATCGAAGCATCAGCCATCTGCAACTCGCTGCGCCATTGATGATCGCCGGTTGGGCATTACTGCTCACGAGTGGCCGCGCCCTCGATGCGTTAACGCTCGGAGAAGACACCGCCGCGAGTCTCGGCGTCCGTATTGGCAGACTACGATTCATGCTGGTGCTCGGCACGGCGCTCGCCGTCGGGAGCGGCGTCGCTGTGACTGGGGCGGTGGGTTTTGTGGGTCTGGTCGCGCCTCATCTGCTGCGGCCATTGGTTGCGCATCAGCCGAGTCGCCTGTTGCTGACCAGCGCTCTTGCCGGTGCGGTGCTCGTATTGGCTGCGGACATTGCGATTCGTCTGATTGCCGTGGGGCCCGAACTCAAGCTGGGAGTCGTCACTGCATTAATCGGGGCGCCGTTCTTTCTGATCCTCGTGCTGCGGTTGCGTCGGGAAACGATCTGATGCGAATCACCGCGGACAACGTTACGGTAAGCATCGGCAACGCGACGTTGCTGAACGATGTCAGCGTCTTGGCAGAGCCGGGCGAGCTACTGGGACTGGTGGGCCCGAACGGTGCCGGCAAATCCACGTTGCTGCGAGCGCTGGCAGGGCTGCGCGACCACACGCGCGGTCAGGTTCGCTACGACGGAAAATCGCGTAGCACGCTGTCCCGACAGCAACTCTCGCAACGATTGGCGTACCTCGCGCAGCGTGGACCGGTCGCATGGCCGTTGACTGTCGAACGGCTGGTTGCGCTCGGCCGCCTGCCGCACGCGACGTCATGGGGAATGCGCGATGGGCAAGGAGCGGCCGCTATCGCTACAGCGATGACCGATACCGACACTCTGCATCTGCGGCAACGCATCGTCGACACGCTGTCCGGGGGCGAGCTTGCGCGTGCTCTGCTCGCGCGAGCTCTCGCAGTCGGCGGTGCCGCATTGCTGGCCGACGAGCCCGTCGCCGAGCTCGACCCGTATCACCAGTTGCAAGTGATGGAAATACTGCGCGCGCGTGCAGACTCGGGGCAGACCGTCGTCGTAGTGCTCCACGAAATCACGCTGGCCGCTCGCTTCTGCGATCGCCTCGTTCTGCTCGATCGCGGCAGTGTCGTCGCGGCAGGATCGCCGACCAACGTATTAACCGATCAGAATCTGCATGCAACGTATCGAGTGCGTGCGCTCAGAGGCGAGCAGGGTGATTCGCAGTATGTGTTGCCCTGGCAACGCCTGGATTGATGATGAGATCGGTTACTCGCGAAACTGACGCGAATTACTATCGCGATCATGCGCCGCACGCATTCCAATGCGGCTCAAATTCTTGCGTAGCACTGCCTTGCCGTGTGCATCGACGCCGTGCACACTCTGAATGCTCTTTGCCAGATCAATCTCAGCCGTCACAATCTCACTTGTGACTGCCTCCCTGCTATCCAGTTCATGTGCCGGAGGCCACTGGTGCGGCGGCTGAGTCGCTTCGAACACCGCCCGATTGCCCTGCGCTGATGGCATCGACCAGCGCCCCGAAAATTGCCCCCCGCTCGGCGAGGCTGGCGATAACGATTTTCTCGCGACGGCTGCAGGTGTCGAACGAGATGGGACCGAGCCCGTCCAGCGTGGGGACGCCCATTGCGCCTGCGAAGCTGCCGTCCGAGCCACCGCTCGAAACCACCGGGTGGATGGGGGCGCCGATTTCTGCGGCGAAGCGCTCGGCGAGCGAATAGAGCCCGCGGCTGGAGGACTCGGGAAACACCGGCCTCGTCCAGCCACCCTCGATGCGCACGCTGACCCGCGCATCGCCGGTGTCGGCGAGCATCGCCTTGACCTTGGGCTCCAGCGCTGCAACGTCCTCCGGCAGCGCGGCGCGAATGTCGACGTGCATCTCGGCCTCGTGCGGCACGACCTGCCTTGCCGCCCCGCCGCGCAGGATGCCGACGTTGACGACGCGGTTGCGCGCGGTGTCGGTGAGCGCCTCGAGCGCGAGCGTCGCGCGGGCAGCCGCGCGTACCGCGCTGGCCCCCTCCGCGTGGTTCACCGCGGCGTGTGCGGAGCGCCCAGAGTAGTACGCGCGCACCGATCCGACTGCGCGTCTTCCGACCACGACGCCGCCTTTCGGCCGCGTCGGTTCGAGCACCAGAACGGCGTCGGCGTCACGGCAACCGTCCTCGATCCACCCGCGCGATCCGGGCGAGCCGAGCTCTTCGTCGGGCACCAGCATCACTGCCAGATCCGCCGGCAGCGCACGCTGTGCGCTTAGCAACGCATCCAGCGCGAACCATGCCATGGCGAGCCCGCCCTTCATGTCGCCCACGCCCGGACCGTAAGCATGCTCGCCGTCCTCGCTGAATCCCCAATCGGGCTGGCTGCCCGCCGGCCACACGGTGTCGGCATGGCCGAGGATCACCAGTTTCCCCTTGCCTTTCCCGCGGCGGTGGAAGGAGCGCTGCGGCCCTCGCCTGTCAAGCACGCGCACGCGTTCCTCGAAGCCGAGTGACTTCCAGCGCGCGCCCCAGACTTCGCCGACGCGGGCCACGTTCTGCGCATCGTAGGAGCCGCTTTCGATCGCGACCAGTTCGGCGGTGAGGGCGAGTATCTCTGCGTTGCGCGGACGCAGCGCGGCAAACAGATCGATGCAGACGGTCATGGCGACTCTCTCGTGGTTGATGGCGCGAATTCGATGTGGCACTCGATACGGTGTCCGGCTACGGGCTCGCGCACCGGCGGCGCCTCCGTCTCACAGATGGCGCCGATCTTGCGTGGGCAGCGGTGCTGGAAGCGGCATCCGCGCCCGCGCCCGCCCTGTTCAACCGCGTCGCCGCGCAGTCGGATCCGGTGCGCGCCTGATCCCTTCTTCACATCAGGAATCGCCGAGAGCAGCGCCTCGGTGTAAGGGTGGAAGGGCGGCCTCAGCACGTCATCGACTAGACCTTCTTCCACGATCGCACCGCGATACATCACCGCGACCCGGTCGGCAATATGCGCGATCACCGACAGATCGTGCGAAATGAAGAGGTACGCCACGTTTAACCTGTCGCGCAGGTCGGCGAGCACATTGAGCACATAGGCCTGCACCGAGACATCGAGCGCGGACACCGCCTCGTCGCAGACGATGAACTTCGGCGAGGTCGCGATCGCGCGAGCAATCCCGACGCGCTGTTTTTCTCCGCCGCTCAGCTGGTGCGGATAGCGCGACAGATAGGCGGGCGAAAGC
>JBDTQZ010000098.1:0-6477 GCA_039931935.1 Burkholderiaceae bacterium
CTGCGCATCCGTAATCTTCAGAGCGGTGCGGAGGTAAGCGAGGCGCGCTTCCGCCCGCTCGCTCGGCTTCGTGAATGCACGCTTGCCGTCGTGATGCCGCGTGCCTTGCTGCGGCTGTGCCGCGGGTGCGGTGCTCGTCTGTGCGTGCACCGCAAACGCAGACGAAAGTCCTATCGATAAAAGAGCGCCTGCCAGTGCCTTACTCATGTCTTTCTCCTGCGATTTGTCGATGTCCGGCGATTTGCCGGATATGACTCAGACTGGAGACGGCGCGCGGCTGTTCGGCGCGCATGTGTAAGCGTTTGTTTCTTGAAAGACGAGCAGTCGAATAGAAAAGAGGAAAAGAAGCGGCGGCTGGGCCGCTTCCTTTCTGCACAGATGCTACTTGAGCGCCTGCAACCTGTCATAGACATCTTTCGACCAAGTTGCGTCTGGCCCGTTGTGCAACTTCATCGTCGCTTCGCGGAATGGAGCTCGATTGACCGCGACGACTTCCTTGCCCCTCTTCTTGAACTCTGCACCGAGCCCCTTTTCGATATCGATGATCTGCGCGGTGGCCCGGGCGGCGGCCTCTTTCAGCACGGCATCGAATATGGCTTTGTCAGCATCCGACAGCTTGCTCCAGGTGGGTGCGCCGATGATCGTCAGCAACGCATCGGTGATGTGGCCGGTAAGCACAATGTACTTCTGAACCTCATAGAACTTCTTGGCGTCAATGGTCGGCAATGGATTTTCCTGCGCATCGACGGTGCCGTTTTGCAACGCGAGATACACCTCGGCGAACGCGATCGGAGTCGGGTTCGCTCCCACAGCGCGTGGGAACATCGTGTAAAGCGGTGCATCCGGTACACGGATCTTCAACCCTTTCATATCTTCGGGCTTGTTGATCGGCTTGTTCGACGTTACGTGACGCTCGCCGTAATAAGTTATCGCAACCACCTTGTTGCCGCCGCTCTTGGCGCGATATCCCTCGCCGAGTTCGGCGAACAGCGGACTGGTCGAGTACGCTTTCCAGTGGTTAAAGTCGCGGAACATGAACGGCGCGCCGCCGATCGCGATCGGCCCGAAAGTACGACCGGCGAACAGTTGTCCCGTATAGATAATGTCGACCGTGCCGAGCGTCAGTCCTTGATTGATGTCGGTTTCCTTCCCGAGCGTCGAGGCCGGGAATACTTCCACCGTGTATCGACCATTGGTGCGCTTAGCGATTTCCCCGGCAGCCCACACGGCAGCCGTGTGATACGGCTCACTGGTTTCGTACACGTGAGCAAACTTGAGCTTGGTCTGCGCGTGCGCGGCGCCAAACGCCATCAGCGACAGCGCTGCAGCGATGGTGATTTTTCTAATGTTTAACTTCATGTCTTCTCCTGGATCCATAGGTCATGCAATGCCAAATCAGTCGAGCGCTACATCGTCGCGCCCAGCTGCCATGGGATGAACTCGCTCTGGCCATAGCCGAAGCGTTCGCTCTTCGTTTTTTCGCCCGAAGCGGTCGAAAGAATCATTTCGAACAGCCGCTCGCCGATGTCCTCGATCGTTGCCGCGCCGTCGGCGATCTCGCCGCAGTTCAGGTCGATGTCTTCTTGCTGACGCTGCCACAGCTCGGTGTTGGTCGACAGCTTCAGCGACGGCGACGGCGCGCATCCATATGCTGAGCCGCGGCCTGTCGTGAACACGATCATGTTGGCGCCGCCCGCCACCTGCCCCGTAGCCGACACCGGGTCGTAGCCAGGCGTGTCCATATAGACAAACCCTTTCGCGGTAACCGGCTGCGCGTATTCGACCACGTCGACCAGATTCGTCGTGCCGCCTTTTGCAACGGCCCCGAGCGATTTTTCCAGGATTGTCGTCAAGCCGCCGGCCTTGTTGCCCGGCGAAGGGTTGTTGTTCATCTCGCCGTGGTTACGTGCGGTGTAGTCCTCCCACCACTTGATGCGTTCAATCAGCTTCTCGCCGATTTCGCGCGAGACAGCGCGGCGCGTCAGCAAATGCTCGGCGCCATAGATCTCCGGTGTCTCGGACAGTATCGCGGTGCCACCGTGCGCGACCAGTCGGTCGACCGCGTTGCCGAGTGCCGGATTCGCCGTGATGCCCGAGTAGCCGTCGGAGCCACCACATTGCAGCCCGAGCATTAGATGACTAGCGGGCACTGGTGTCCTGGCAACTCGATTGGCCGCCGGCAGCATGTCCTTGACAATCCCTACTCCGCGTTCAATCGCTTTCGCGGTGCCGCCGACGTCCTGCATGTTGTAGCGTGCGAGCCGATCGCTTTCCTTCAAACCCTCGGCACCAAGAAGCGACGTAATCTGGTTCGCCTCGCAGCCGAGGCCGATGAAAACCGTCGCCGCAATATTCGGATGCCGTGCGTAACCCGCCATCGTCCGGCGCAGCACGTCCATGCTTTCGCCCATATCCATGCCGCACCCGGTGCCGTGCGTCAGCGCGATCACGCCGTCAATGTTCGGATACGCGGCCAGCACATCGGGACGGATGTCGGTGCGAAACTGATCCGCGATCGCACGCGAGACGGTGGCCGAGCAATTGACGCTCGAGATGATCGCGACGTAGTTGCGTGTAGCGACGCGGCCATCGTCGCGCACGATTCCCATGAAGCTCGCAGGCGGATCGATCATCGCAGTGGGCTTCACATCAGCACAGAACGCGTAATCGCGCGTCGCGCCGCCGATGTTGGCGCCGTGCTCGCTCCCAATCCCCATGTTGTGCAAGTGCACGTGTTCGCCGGCGCGAATATCGCGCGTCGCGAAGCCGATGATCTGGTTGTAGCGTCGTATCGGTGCGCCGGCGGCAATTGCGCGCGCAGCGAGTTTGTGGCCCGGTGGCACCAGACCTATGACCGTCACGCCTTCGTTCTTGACCAGCGTTCCCGATACCAGCTGACGGCGCGCGATGACGACATCATCGGCCGGGTTGAGTCTCAATACGAGAGGCACTTCCTGAAGCATTTGAACGCGTCTCCTACATTGCCAAGCGCGGCAACCATAAGCTGATACCAGGCACGTACGTCACCAACGCAAGGCTAATCAGCAGCGGGACCAGCCACGGCAGGATCGCCATCGTCGTGCGCTCGATAGACAGCTTGGCGACGCGCGCAAGAACGTATAACACCAGCCCCATCGGCGGATGCAGCAGGCCAATCATCAGGTTGAGCACCATGATCAGCCCGAAATGCACGGGGTCGATCCCCAGCTTAAGGACGATCGGCATCAGCACCGGAACCAGAATGGTAATCGCCGCCACCGGTTCCAGAAAACAGCCGACAAACAGCATCAAGCCGTTGGCGAGCAGCAGGAACACCCATGGCTCCTGTGTGAAGGCGAGCACCCAGCCGGCAATCAGCTCGGTCGTCTTCGTGACCGTCAGCATCCAGCCGAAGATCGAGGCAGCGGCCACGATGAACAGCACGGTCGCCGTGGTTTCGATCGTATCCATCGAAACCTTGATCAGCATCTTCGAGCTCATCGTTCGAAACCACGCGATGCCGAGAAACAGCGACCACACGCACGCGGCGATCGCGCCTTCGGTGGCGGTGAATACACCACTCGTCATGCCGCCGATCAGCAGCACCGGCGTCATGATCGGCAAGACGGCGTTGAAGCGAAAATAGCGGTCCGCAGCGAGCAATAGGACAAGTGCGACAACGACGGTCCACACCGGATCGGCGCCCTGTTGCGTTGCGAGCCAGATCACAGTCGGAAATCCGGCCACGATCGCGAGCTCGAGCAGTGCCTTGCCGACGCGCTTCCACTCGAAGGCGATATCGCCGCCCCATTTGTTCTTGTGCGCGAAAAACGCGACCGTCGCCATCATCAGCAATGCCATCACCACACCGGGAAGAATGCCAGCCAGAAACAGGGCCCCGACCGAGACATTGGCGAGCATCGCGTAGATCACGAACGGCAACGACGGCGGAATGATCGGACCGAGCGTGGCCGATGCCGCAGTGACTCCGACCGCAAACTCGAGGTCGTAGCCGTGATCCTTCATCGCCTTGATTTCGATCGTTCCGAGCCCCGCCGCATCTGCGATTGCGGTCCCCGACATGCCGGCAAAGATCACCGAGCCGATGACGTTGACGTGCCCGAGCCCGCCGCGCAGCCAACCCACCAGTGCGAGAGCGAAGTTGTAGATGCGATTGGTAATGCCGGCCGAATTCATCAGGTTGCCGGCGAGGATGAAAAATGGCACCGCCAGTAACGGGAACGAGTCGATGCCGCTGACCATCCGGTGAATGACGACGAAGTCCGGCACGATGCCCGTCGCCATTACGAAGATCAGCGACGAACCGGCCATCGCAATAGCGACCGGAATGCCCGAGCCCATCAGCGCGAGAAAAAGCAGCTTGAAGCCAGCCGGACTCATCGGAAGACTCTCACGTTGCACTCTCGGCCAACTCGGGCTTTTCCAGAACCGATGCCTTGCGGCGCCAGTTTGTAATCGCAACGTCGATCGAGCGCCACGTCATTAACGCAAACCCAGCGAGCACGACGCTATAGACGAGCCCGATCGGCAGGTCGACCACCGCCATCCGCTGGTCGCCGATACGCTGCAGCAACTGAAACGTCAGCCATGTTGCGTAACCAAGGAATGAGATGCGCGCTGTGTCGACCAGGATCGACATCACACGCATCAATGGCTTCGGCAAGATGCGATACAAGAAATCGACCTGAATGTGATTGTTCTTGCGAACGCCGATCGCCGCCCCGATGAACGTTATGCAGATCAGCAGGTAGCGTGCAATTTCTTCCGTCCATGAGGCTGAATCATTCATCGCGTAGCGCGTGAAGAACTGTAGAAAGATCACGGACGAGAGCGCCCAGAAAAATACGAACGCAATCCAATCTTCCAGGCGATACACAGTGATGTCGATCGGCGCGTCGTGGACATCGAACTCTCCGCTCGCGGTCAGCACATGCTCCTGCTCGAGCGGCCCCGGCTTTTCAGGCTGCGCCATTGCCGGTTCCGTGTTGTCTTCCTGACGGTGGTTTCTTTGACACCGGTCGGCCGGCGGTCCAGCTCTTTTGGAATCGTCGCGCAGCCTGGTCCATATGGCGTCGCATAGTCGTACGGGCTTTAGCTCCATCGTGCGCTTCGATGGCAACCATCACTGAGTGATGCTCTGCAATGGCTGCATCCCACAAGTCGGGCGTATCAAAGTGGTGTTCGAGCTGCAGAAACAGCGGACCCGTGCGCTGGTCCCACAGCGTGCGAACCAGAAGTGAAAGTGCACTGTTGCCGCCCGCTTCGGCCATTTCAAGATGAAACCTGCGGTCATTTTCAAGCGGCATCACGTTGCGCTTGCGATCACGAATCATCGCGGCCAGTGCCGCGCGCATGCGCCGGATCTGCGCCGGGCTCGCATTTCTAGCAGCAAGCGCGGCACATTCGGATTCAAGCAGGCGGCGTGCGCTGATCAACTCGAACGGTCCTGAGTCTGCCGCGAGGCGCACCGCCTTCCCGCGAGTTCCACCGGGGTGCGACACATAAACACCCGAGCCGACGCGGACATCCACATAGCCCTCGACCTCCAGCGCTATCAACGCTTCGCGCACCGAGGGCCGGCTCACCTTCAGCATGGTTGCTAGATCGCGCTCGGGCGGCAGCCGCGCTCCCGGCTTGTATTCGCCGCGCTTTATCAATCGCGCAATTTCTTCCGCGATGCGACGGTACAACCGTTGAGACTCGACGGCCTTTATCGGCATGTTGAGAAGTAGACAATCTTCGGGTCGTTTGCTTACACTGCGCGGCTGGTCAAGTGGTCAGACCAATTCGCAATCTAATTCCTGGCGGTCGAGCTTCACACGCGGCCCTGGCAGGTGTCAAGCAACGGAGGATCAATGGCAGGCCGCTTGCGGGGGAAAACGGTGCTGGTCACGGCGGCCGCGCAGGGAATGGGCCGGGCAGCGGTACTTGCGTTTGCGCGCGAAGGCGCGAAGGTGATTGCCACCGATCTGAAGGATGAATTGCTCGTCGATCTGCCGCAGGCAGTCACAAAGCGGAAGCTTGATGTTCTCGACGACGCGGCGGTGCAGGCATTCGTTGGAGACGTCGGCGCGGTCGATGTTCTTTTCAATTGCGCAGGTTATGTCGCGCACGGCACGATCCTCGATTGCACTGTTAAGGATTGGGATTTCAGCTTCGATCTGAACGTGCGCAGCATGTTTGTGATGACGAAAGCGATGCTGCCGAAGATGATCGCCGCCGGAGGCGGCACGATCCTGAACATGGCGTCGGTAGTGGGCGCACAAAAAGCGGCGCCCAACCGGCTCGCGTACGCGGCCAGCAAGGCGGCAGTGGTAGGGTTCACGCGTGCGCTCGCGATCGATCACGTTAAGCAGAACATCCGCGTCAATTGTGTGTGCCCCGGGACAGTCGACACGCCGTCGCTCGGCGAACGCATCAACGCGTTTTCCGATCCGGCGCAGATATTCGCCCACGTGTCGTTATTCTCCAACCCGA
>JBDTQZ010000099.1:0-6451 GCA_039931935.1 Burkholderiaceae bacterium
AGTGTGTGGAAGTACACGATGTCCTTGCCGATGAAGTGAATCTGCTCGACATCGTCGGCCGTGACGAATTCGTCGAACGTGCGCGACTCGCCCTGCGCGCGCGCCTTGCCCTGGTCGAAATACGCCTTTAGCGATGCGAGGTAGCCGGGCAGCGCGTCGAGCCAGACGTAGAAGTATTTGCCCGGTGCGTCTGGAATCGGAATGCCGAAGTACGGCGCATCGCGCGAGATGTCCCAGTCCGCCAGTCCCTTGCCGCCGGCGCCAAGCCATTCCTGCGCCTTGGCGTACACCTCGGGCTGAAGCCTGGGCTCGCCATGACGGTTTGCTTCGGCGCTCCATGTCCGCAGAAAGTCGACGCAGCGCTGATCGGACAGCCTGAAGAAGAAGTGCTCGGACGATTTCAGTTCGGGTCGCGCGCCGGTCAGCACTGAATACGCGTCGATTAGATCGGTCGGCGCATAGGTCGAACCACATACCTCGCAGTTGTCGCCATACTGGTCCTTCGCACCGCACACCGGACACGTGCCCTTGATATATCGATCGGGCAGGAACATGCCTTTGACCGGATCGTAGAACTGGTCGATCGTGCGCGTCGCGATCAAAGAAGGGTCAGTGGCCTTCAGCGCGCGGTAAATCGATTGCGACAGCTCGACGTTTTCCGGCGAATCGGTCGTGTGCCAGTGATCGAACGCGATGTTGAAGCCATCGAGGTACTGCTGGCGGGCAGCGCGCATCTCGTCGATAAACGCGCGCGGAGTTTTGCCGGCCTTTTCTGCCGCGATCATGCTCGGCACGCCATGGGCATCCTCGGCGCAGACGAAGTGGACCTTGTTGCCGCGCATCTTCTGGAAGCGCACCCAGATGTCGGCCTGGATGTATTCCATGATGTGGCCGATATGCGGCCGCCCGTTGGCGTAGGGCAATGCGGTCGTCACGAACAGGTTGCGCTTCATGAAGCGCGGCATTGTAAGTGCCGCGTGCTCGAATTACGTGCGCGTGGGCGTCCGAAATATCGAGGGCCCGGCGGTATCCTGTGCTCCACGCTTCAGGAGCAGGTATGGTCACACCGTTAGATCGGCATCGGCGCAGTCTCGAACGAGCAGTGATCATCTACATCAAGCACCGCGGCTGGCTGCGTTGAGCGCGCCAGAGCGTGCATACTTCGCGCACCTATGAGCATGACCGTTGAGCAAGCGCAAGCAGCGCTACACAAGGTTGTCGATCCGAACACCGGGAAAGACCTGATGACGTCGCGCTCGGCGCGCAATGTCCGCGTCGACGGCGGCGACATTAGCGTCGACGTCGAGCTCGGCTATCCGGCGGCGAGCCAGATCGAGCCGATCCGGCGCGCGGTGATCGATGCGCTGAAATCCGCCGGCGCAACGAACGTCAGCGCCAACGTGACGATGAAGATCGTTGCGCACACGGTGCAGCGCGGGCTGAAGGTGATGCCCAATATCAAGAACATCGTTGCGGTGGCGTCCGGCAAGGGCGGCGTCGGAAAGAGCACGGTCGCCGCCAACCTTGCGCTGGCTCTGTCCGCCGAGGGCGCGCAAGTCGGCGTGCTCGACGCCGATATCTACGGACCGAGTCAGCCGACGATGCTCGGCATCAGCGGTCGCCCGACGACGGTCGACAACCGCACGCTCGAGCCAATGCAGAACCACGGGTTGCAGATGAGTTCGATCGGCTTGCTGATCGATGCCGACCAGCCGATGGTGTGGCGCGGTCCGATGGTCACGCAGGCACTGCAGCAACTGCTGACGCAGACCAACTGGCGCGATCTCGATTACCTGATCGTCGATATGCCGCCGGGCACCGGCGATATTCAACTCACGCTCGCGCAGCAGGTGCCGGTGACCGGAGTCGTGATCGTCACGACTCCGCAGGACATCGCGCTAATGGATGCGAAAAAAGGATTGAAGATGTTCGAGAAGGTCGGCGTACCGATCCTCGGCATCGTCGAAAACATGGCCGTGCACGTGTGCAGCAATTGCGGCCACGCCGAACATATCTTTGGCTCAGAAGGCGGACAGAAAATGGCGACCGAGTATGGCGTCGACTTTCTCGGCAGCCTGCCGCTCGACATCCGCATTCGCGAGCAGACGGACTCGGGCCGACCCACCGTCATCGCGGAGCCCGACAGCGCGATTGCGCAGAGCTACAAGGAAATCGCGCGCAAAGTGGCGGTGCGCATTGCCGAGAGAGCTAAAGATATGTCGCTGAAGATGCCGACGATCAAGGTGTCCAATACCTGAGAATCTCGCTGCGGTAAGACCCATGGTTCGGCGACGCTCTTCTGCGCAAATCACGCTGGTGCTGATCGGCACCGTGACTCTTGTGGGCTGCAACCAGCAGTCGACTCCTTCGGCGCGCGACCATTACGCGTCCCTTGAAGATTGCGCCGCTGACTGGGGTCGCCCCGAACGCTGCGAGCGCGTGCAAAGCTCCGGCTATCCGGGCGGGTTTCTGTTCTGGGGCCCCCTGTATGCAGCGGGTGCGCGTAGTAATGCCCTGAACGACGCGCGGCGCAATGCCAATCCGAACTTTGCCGACCCGGCTCGGCAGGGCCGTGCGATCGGCTCTTCGACCGCACCGACTTCGCGCGGTGGCTTCGGATCGTCATCGCGGTCGTATGCCTCCGGCGGTTAGTCCAGTAGAACGGCCGAAATGCGCCCCCGCTCGTCTGCGATTTGACCGTTTCACTGGACTAATGCGCCGCGAACTTCTCGCACCTCGAACTGCGTGGCAAAGCGAAATGGAATCGATCGGCTTTCACTACCACTCGATCGACGGCACGTATTGGGACGAGTCCCGCTGTTACGCGTTCTCGGATTCCGAGGTTGATCAATTGGAGAGTGCGACGGCCGAGTTGCACGAGATGGCATTGAATGCCGCACAGCAGGTGGTCGGCAGCCAGCGCTACGAAGAGTTTGCGATACCGAGCGAATGGGTGCCCGCCATTGAGCGCAGCTGGAACGCCTACCGCAGCGATCAGCCCAACGGGTTCACGCTCTTGGGTCGCATGGATCTGTCGTACGACGGCGCGTCGCCGCCGAAGCTTCTCGAATACAACGCCGATACGCCCACCGCCTGCCTTGAGGCAGGTGTTGCGCAATGGCAATGGCTCCGGGCGGTACGGCCGGGCGCGGATCAGTTCAACTCGCTGCACGAGCAGCTGATTGCCGTTTGGCAAAAGCTGCGCGCTCGATCGACTGCATCGCGGTTGCATTTCACTGCCGTTGCCGACAGCCAGGAGGACTGGGGCAATCTCGACTATCTGCGCGACACCGCGATCCAGGCAGGATGGCAAACGTTTTCGTTGCCGGTCGAACGGATTGGATGGAACGGCTTCAAGTTTGTCGACGAATTCAATCTGCCGATCGAGACGCTGGTCAAACTCTATCCGTGGGAATGGCTGATACGCGAAGAATTCGGGCCCGGGTTGCTCGCGAGCACAATGCAGGTGATCGAGCCGGCATGGAAGATGTTGCTGTCGAACAAGGCGATCCTGGTTGTGCTCTGGGAGCTGTATCCCGATCATCCTAACTTGCTGCCTGCTTACTACGAGCCGGCGGCGCTTGGCTCGAAGTTTGTGAAGAAACCGAAGCTCGCGCGCGAGGGTGCCAACGTGTCAATGGTCGACGGTCCGACCGTGAAGACAACTGAAGGAGACTACGGCGCCGAAGGGTTCGTTTACCAGGCAGTTTCGCCGTTGCCGAAGTTTGGCGACGACTATGCGTTGATCGGCTCATGGATCGTCGGTGACAAACCGGTCGGGATCGGTATTCGCGAAGATACGTCGCCGATCACACGCAACACGAGCCGGTTCGTGCCGCATTATTTTGAATAGTAATAAGCGACAGTCGGGAGAACCAATGAGAAACACCGCATTCGAAACGCTGGCCGGACTGCCGTACTTCGCTGCGTTCTTCGGCGTATCGCTGCTGTTGCTGACGATATGCCTTGCGCTTTACGTGTGGATCACGCCGTATCCGGAAATAAAGCTGATTCGGGAAGGCAATGCGGCGGCGGCGTCGAGCCTTGGCGGAGCGGTCATCGGTTTCGCGCTGCCGCTCGCGAGTGTCGTCGTCAACAGCGTGTCGCTGCTCGATATGCTGCTTTGGTCGGGGGTCGCTCTATTCGTTCAATTGGTTGCGTTCGCAGGCGTGCGGCTGATGGTGCCCGCTATCGCGCGTAACGTGCGCGAAGGGCAGGTATCGAGTGGCATTTTTGCGGGCGCGGTAGCCATTGCGCTCGGATTGCTCAATGCTGCGTCGATGACGTACTAGTCATCTGGCAGCAAACTCGGGGTGTAACGTCAATTCAGGAGGAGAAGTCATGGCAAAAGTTGAAACGAGACCGCAGGGCTACCACACCGTCACGCCGTATATGGCGGTACGCGACTGCGTCGCTGCGATCGATTTTTATCGACGCGCGTTCGGTGCGGAAAAGACGATGCAGCTTGACATGCCTGACGGCAAAGTCGCGCATGCCGAGATCCGCATAGGCGACTCGACACTGATGATGAGCGAGGAAAACGAAGCATGGGGTAACAAGAGCCCGCAGACGCTTGGCGGATCGCCGATGTTTCTGATGATCTACGTGCCTGATGTTGATGCCGCGTTCAAGAAGGCGATCGCCGCTGGGGCAAGCGAGGTGCAGCCCGTCAAAGACCAGTTCTACGGCGACCGGTCCGGAACTTTGAAGGACCCGTTCGGTTATCAATGGACGTTGTCGACGCACATCGAAGAGGTTTCCCAGGAAGAGGCGCAGCGCCGGATGGAAGCCGAATTCAGCCAGCACTCGGCCGCGTAACAACAGCGATGGAAGCTGAGCAGCTGCATCGCGGGCGGCTGATCGACCATGTGCATCTGATTGCGCGCGACATCGAGGCGACCAAGTGCTTTCTAGGCACATGCGTAAGGCGCCTGGACGCTATGTCGGGCTTTGTAGCGCGCGCTGAAGGTCTTCGTAGTCCAGCGGCTTGGTCAGATGCTCATCGAAGCCGGCGGTGATAGCCCGCTGATGATCTTCCGGTCGTCCGTAGCCGGTCACAGCGATCAGTCGCGGACACGCCGGCGCCGTCTTCAGCCGGCGCGCTACCTCGTAGCCGTCGACTCCCGGAAGCCCGATGTCCAGGAGCACGACGTCGGGGTGCACGCGCTGCACGAGTTCGATCCCGGACTCTCCATCCTGTGCCTCGTGCACCTCATAGCCCGACATCACTAGCTGCATTCGCAGCGCTTCGCGACCGTCAGCGTCGTCTTCGACGATCAATATTCGGCGAGCCGGTGCCAGGCGCGCAACGCTTGCGAGCGGCGGTTCGTCCGTCCGCCGCGACTCCGCGCGCGGCAGGCGTACGACAAACGTGCTGCCCTCAGAGGCCCCCGCGCTGTACGCGTCTACTCGTCCTCCGTGCAGTTCGACCAGGCGACGCACCAGCGTCAGTCCGATACCGAGCCCCCCTTGCGCACGGTCCAAATTTCGCTGCCCCTGGGTAAAGAGGTCAAACACACGCGGGAGTAAATCGGCAGCGATGCCGATGCCGCTATCGGTCACACGCAAGATCGATTCTTCACCTTCGACCTGAGTTTGCACGCGGATCAAGCCGCCAGCTTGGGTGTACTTGATCGCGTTGGTCAGAAGGTTGTCGATGATCTGACTGAGCCGGTCGGGATCGGCGTTGACCCAGGTCGGCGCCAGCTCAACTTCGGTCCGGTGATCTTGCAGCCGGCCGACATCGGCACAAACCGCCAGGCTTTTCTGCACGGCCTCTGCCAGATTCACGCGTTGTTGCGTAAGTACGATCTTCTTGGCCGTCACCCGACCGACGTCCAGCAAGTCATCGACCAGGCGGCTGAGGTGCTTCGTTTGTCGACTGATGATCTCGACCGCACGGCCGCCAAACGCATGTTGCTTATCGAGTTCGACGAGGACCTGCCCTGCGTTGCAAATCGCGGCCAACGGATTGCGAAGCTCGTGACTCAGCATCGCCAGGAATTCGTCCTTTGCCTGACTCGCGGCCTCGGCCTCGGCGCGCGCTCTCCGCTCGCTATCGAGCAACTCCACGCGCTCCTGCGCAATCGCCTTGCGCTTCCAGATCAATGCCGCCACCGGAAGCGTCATCGCCGCAATCGTGCCCATGAATGCTTGCAGCAACAGAAGGGACTCGTTGTCGCTTCCCATGACGAATGGGCCGCCGCCGTGGATCGTCGCCCACACGGCAAGCGCGGACAGAATCGCGACCCCGGTAGCCACCTCCCTTTGCCCAAAACGAAACGCAGCCCATATGAGCGGAGGTATGCACAGGAATGGCAGGGGATAGCGATTGAGCCCCGAATGAATGAACACCAGCGCACCGGCACCGGCGATCGTCAGAAAGAGGAGTATCGAGTCTGCGGGTCGCTCGCGCAGGGGACCGGGGACGCGCGTGGTTGCCCACAGCAAC
>JBDTQZ010000100.1:0-6407 GCA_039931935.1 Burkholderiaceae bacterium
AAGTGCTGCACGAGCGTCACCCGCAGGTGCGCGCGGTCGAGGCCAGTGTGGTGGACGAAGGCACGGTGGTGACCGGCGGCGGGGTAACGCTGTGCATCGACACGACTCTGTACCTGATCGGGCGCCTGCTCGGCAGTCATGTGGCGTCCGAAACCGCGCGCATTATGGAATACACAGCGGCGCGCGAAGCGAACCGGCGCGCGTTTGAACTCGCGAACGCGTAAAGTTGTGGCGCGCGCCAGCACGACGGCGGCCGAACATTCGATCGGCGCGCGGTTGCTGGCGTTGCGCGCGCGCAAGCGTGTGACGCTTGAGCGGCTGGCCGAAGTGACAGGATTCACCAAGGGCTACCTGTCGAAAATCGAGAACTCCAAAAAGGTGCCGCCGATCGGCTCGCTGGCGCGCATCGCCACCGCATTGGACGCCGATATCGCATACTTTTTCCAGACGCGCGATGGCAGCGCGCGCAGCTCCACCTCGGTCGTGCATCGGAAGGATCGGCAGCCGGTCGTGCGCGGCGGGACGGCGTTCGGCTACGACTACGTGACGCTCGCGCACAATCGTCGCAACAAGCGCATGGAACCGTTCCTCTTCAGCTTTCCGCGCCGCATCGCCGGCCACGTTCACTTTGAGCACGACGGCGAAGAGTTCCTCTTCATCCTGACGGGACGCGTGGAGTTCGAAGTGAACGGCGAGACCTATATCCTCGAAGAGGGGGACAGCCTGTACTTCGACGCCAGCCTTCCGCACCGCGGCAGGGCGCTCGGCGCTTCCGCTAAGGCGATCGTCGTGACCTACAGTCCGCTTCGAAGCAGGAAATAAAAGAATCGCCAGTCTGTCCACCTCTGACAAGGGATCGTGGTGTTTTCGATCCTCGGTCAGGGGCTTACGGTAGGGCGCGTTGTTCGCAAGCTGGTGACGTCGCGCGATTCGGAGTAGCGCAGCGATATGATGAATCACGGACCAGGCGATGCGGAGCGACGACTCGTCCCTCCATCCGCTCGACGCACCTGAGCGCGAGCGGCTCACCAATGTTCGCCCGTGCGGCTGGCGCAATCCGCAGCCCACAGACCGCTACAACCTGGTCATCGTCGGTGGCGGTCCCGCGGGGCTGGTCGCCGCACACGCCACTGCCGGGCTGGGCGCCAAGGTGGCGCTGGTGGAGCGCGAGTTGCTCGGCGGCGATTGCCTGAACAGCGGTTGCGTGCCGTCGAAAGCGATCATTCGCAGCGATCAATGCGGGGGTTGACGTGTTTCTTCGGCGACGGCCGCTTCACCGGCACCGACAGCCTCGCCGTGGGGACGCCTCGGCGCTGCGTTTCAACAAGGCAACGATCGCCACTGCTAATCGGCGTTAGAACCGCGGCTGCCGGCTGCGGCAGGCTCGTATAGCTCGAACAGACCGAGACGGCGTCGACGCCGCGGCTGCGCGTCAGGCATGAAATAAAACACGTCCCGGCAATCGAAGCAGGCGAACAATCCGACCTCTGCGGGTTCCTCGTCGATGATCGCCTCAACGTCGAACGAAACGCATGCGAGACACACGGGCTTCATCGGCCGCACTATTCCCGACCTCCCTTGTCGCCCTGACTGCCCTTATTGACCCTTTTCTTGGCTGCCATTGCTCGCTCCTGATTCAAACGCATCGCGGCGTGGGACAGGACCCTCGCTACGCCACCGCTTCCGCCACCGAAATCTGCGGCGGCAGCGGCGCATCGAGTGCAGCACAAATCATGCGCAGCGTACTGGCGGCGCGCCAGTTGGTCTCGCTGTCGACGAGCGCTGCGGCGGTGGCAGCCTTGATCAGCTGCGGCTTGGCAAGCGGTGCCAGTTGATTCAGCCGATCAAGCGCAGCCGATACATCATCGAGCTTGATCGCTGCAGCGCCGACCAACTCGACATTCGATTCGGGCAATAGCAACGCTCCGGCGTTGAACGCGTGCTCGGGTCGCTTCGGCAACCTGACTACCGCGATCAACGACAGGACCAGTGCCGCATCCTGCGCTAGCTCACTGACCGCGCGATACCTTACCGGCACGGCTTTGCTGGCGTCCGGTCCGAGCCGCCGTTTCAAAATCGTGAATAGCAGGAACTCGCGCACCGATACGCGGCCGTCGGCAACGATCAGCATATGAGCCAGCTTCAAGACTCGCTGCCGAGCCGGCGCCGGCAGCTTGCGCAGCGCGGGCATCGTCAAGTCCAGCAGCGGCTGTCGCGCGCCCGGCGGCAGTTGATGAATCAGGCCGTGATAGTGATCCGCAAGCTGCGACGCTTCGCTGCCGTACGACTCCGCGATCAGCTCGCACTGCTGCGCGCGCAGCTCGCTGTCCTTCTCCACCAGCAGCGCAAAGGCGATTAGCTGTGCATTGATCGCGTCGTTCGCCGCGGCCCGCAGGGTGTCAACCGTCGTTCGCTGCGACTCATCCAAGGCAAAGTCGCGATGCGAGGGTCGTGCGACAGTACCAACCCCTGCAGCGATCTCGCCCTGCGCGGCGGCCCCGCTCGCTGCCGCCGCCACCAGACCCGCAACCGGTGAAAGCGCATTCAACCCCGTTGCGCGCAATCGCGCGCCTGCGGGTGCCGGATCCTGTCCGCTCATAGCGAGTGCCAACGCGTTTTCCGGCGCCGGCAGGAATGCCTGCTTATGCCCGTAAATGCGCTGTACGCGTTCTTCGAGTGACGGATGGGTGGCGAACAGGCCGCGCACGAAGCTGGGCCGAGCCGCTCCAAGAAACAGATGCGACAGCGCCTCAGCCTGCGGGTGATCGATGCGAGTGCCGAGTCCGATCGTCTCGCTGAGTCCACCGATCTTGCGCAGCGCACCGCCGATGCCGTCAGGGTTGCGCGTGAACTGCACGGCACTGGCATCGGCAAGAAACTCCCGTTGCCTCGAAACCGCCGCCTTGATCAAACGTCCGAAGAAAACCCCGATGTAGCCCAGTATCCACAGCGCAACGCCGGCAAAAAGCAAAATGGCGAGCGCGTTTCCACTTCGCCCACTGCTGCTTCCACCCCGGCTGCGGCCCCCCACTTCAAGCAACAAGCGGCCAGCAATCGCAACGATCAGCAGGCCGTGCAACACACCGATCAGCCGCAGGTTAAGCCGCATGTCACCGTTCAGCACGTGCGAAAACTCGTGCGCTATGACCCCCTGCAATTCGTCGCGTGACAGACGCGTCAACGCGCCGCGCGTGACCGTGATCACCGCGTCATTGATCGAATGGCCGGCAGCAAACGCATTGATTGCGGGTTCGTTATCCATCACGTACACGCGGGGCACGGCGACGCCAGATGCAATCGCCATCTCTTCGACAACGTTGATCAGGCGTCGATCGAGCAAATCTCTCGTCGTCATGTCAACCTCGCGCGCATCGACGAGGTTGGCCACTGCCGCGCCTCCGGCGCTCAGCGCACTCATCTTGTACGCCGAACCGCCGCCGATCAAACCCAGCACGATGCACGTGTTGAAAAAATAAAACGCGGCAGGCAATGCGGAGGCAACGCGGGCCGTGCCTGAAGGCATCAAGAACCCGAAATAGATCGCGGTAGCAGCGAAGTTCACCGTGATGATGATCGCAATGACGGCAATCGCGAACAGCACTACCAGGCGCCGCGTTGACCGCCGAGCGATCTCTTGGTGCTCGAAAAAATCCACGATGCGGTGGCGCGCTACAGCGGACGCGAACCGTAGCCGGCGATCGCACCGACGCCGATCGCCAGCACCGCAAGCGTGAAGATCAGCGACACGGCCGTCCAGAAGATGGTCGGATCATCATCGAGCCGGATCCAGTCGCCCGCGACTTCGTTGTCCCATACCGTTCCGCGCCGAATGCTGATTACACCCCAAGCAATCAGCCCTGCGCCCACAGCGAACAGGACACCCATTGCGACCATGAGTCGGTGTTCCGCAGCAATCTACAGCGCCGCCGTTCAAAACTGAACGCGAACCGCTTGTTTTTCCTCGTCGCTTTCGGTCGACTGCAGCAGCTCTGCAGGCGTAAACGTGAACGCGCCCGCGATGACGTTAGTCGGAAACTGCTGAACGGCAGTGTTGTAGCTCATCACCGAATCGTTAAAGGCCTGGCGCGCGAACGAGATTTTGTTCTCGGTGCCGGTTAACTCTTCGGTCAGCTGCATCATGTTCTGATTTGCCTTCAGGTCGGGATACGCCTCTGCCAACGCAAACAGCTTCGAGAGGGCTCCGCTTAACGCCCCTTCAGCGATCACCAGTCCCTGGATAGCCTGCGCCGAGCCTGGGTCAGCGGCGGCTGCCGTGTTTGCGCTGACCGCCGAGTTACGTGCACGGATTACGTTTTCTAGCGTCTCGCGCTCGTGCTTCATGTATGCCTTGGCCGTTTCAACCAGATTCGGAATCAGGTCATAACGGCGCTTCAGCTGAACATCGATCTGCGCGAATGCGTTTTTGAATTTATTCCGCAGGCTGACGAGCCGGTTGTAGGCGCCCACAACCCAGAAAACGATCGCTGCGATGACGACCAGTGTGATGATCCAGCCCATCGAATCCTCCTCCAGTCAAACCAACCAGACGGCATTTTGCCGGCCCGCCGCTATCACCGCTAGTTCAGGGCGCGCGGACTATAAGACAAACACCTGGGCACGCAAGCCCTGGTTGACGGACGGTACCCGCTTCCGTCCGTCAATGACGATCCGTCAGCGAGCCGGGACTGGCGAAGTCGTCGCCGGTGCAGTGGTTATCGGCTCTGCTCCTGTCGGCGATTGGGCCGGCGCGGATGCCGCTGCCGGAACCCGCCCGCGATTGATCTCCTCGGCCGACGCGACGTCGAATAGCTTGACGACTTGCTTTACACCGGGCACGCGGCTCGCGACATGCGCCGCGACATCGGCCTCTTTCTGCGTGACCGCACCCATTAGATAAATCGTGTGCCGCTCGGTGACGATGTCGATCGAGTTAAACGCAATCTCGCGCGTGTTGACAAACGCAGCGCGTACACGTGCTCCCAGTGTGTTGTCCTCGGTGCGCTCACCGAAGGTTGATGGCGTCGCGATAATCAGTTCATTGTTGACCATGCGAACTTCTTTGGAGCCAGCAGCTACCGTGCCGGCTTGAGATTTGATCGCTTCGCTATTCACTTCACCGGTGAGCAGTACGCGCCGCTCGAAACTGTTGACATTGATATGAATGTCGTTACCGCGCAGCGCCTCCTTCAACTCGTTGGCGACTCTGACCTGAATAGTCTTGTCATCGAGCTGCATACCCGTGCTGCGGCGGTCCGTGGCGACGATCGCCGTGCCCGCTGCCACGGCGCCAATGACTAGCGGCGCGCAACCCGGCAGTGCCAGCACCGCTATCGCCACCGACAGCGCGCCCAGCAATGGTCTATCAATCGATTTCATTCGAAGCTCCCGCTGTTCACTCGCTCATTTAGATTGAAACGCATCGCGTATCCACTCGATTGTGCCACTGCCATCTACCGTGACGACGTCGAACCGACACGCGGGCCAGCGCTCGCCGTACTCGCCGAACAGCCAATACTGAGCGGCGCGTGCGATTCGCTTCTGTTTCAACGAATTTACGCTGACCGCAGCACCGCCGAAACGCGATCCGGCGCGCATGCGAACTTCGACAAACACGAGCACATCGCGTTCGCTCGCAATCAAATCGACTTCGCCGTCGCGATAGCGTGCGTTGCGCGCAACGATGCGGCAACCTGCTGCCGTCAAGTGCCGGGCGGCCGCGTCTTCCGCTGCGTCTCCGGCGCGCTGTTTCGGCGTCCGCGCCGCCCGCGTCGGAGATGCCATCAGCGAGCGGCCTCTTCGCGTTCAATCGTTCCGTTGCGGTAAATCGCCGATACCGGAATACGCTCAACGCGCACGCTTTTCGAGCGATCGACACGTAGCCGGCCCGTAACGCCGTCGATCTCGAAGCGCTGCTCGCCTTTCATCCAGACCTGCGCGATTCGAAACGCGTCGATTCCAAGCGCATACAGCCGCGCAGTTTCCAGCGTCATCGGCCGCCCCGCGGGCGGATAGACCATCACCGCCGGGTGATCGGGCTGCAGCAGCCAGGGCATATCGACGAACCGCACACCTTCGAGATCAAAAGCGAGCGCGGATGCAGCCGGCGAACCGACCGGGTCGCCAACATTGAGCAAAGACGTTCCGAAAATGGCAACCCCGCGTGGAATGCGCGGCCGCACCAGTGACGCCTCGCGTGCACCGAGCGCGAGGAACACCGCATCGTAGTTGCCGGTTTCAAACTGCCGGCCAAGGCGAGTCAGCGCAGCAGGTGTCGCTTCGACCACCAATGGCAATTCGCCCGCCGTGCGCAGCGCGTTGACATAGGCCTGAGCAATTCTTTTATCGAGCGCACTGACGCCGGCCAGCACCATGATGCGCGCACCGGTCGATACTCCGGCGCGCAGATT
>JBDTQZ010000101.1:0-6405 GCA_039931935.1 Burkholderiaceae bacterium
TCGACGGGGACGCTCGACCTTGACGGATGCTTGACGGGATCGAGCGCATCGGGCGGGTCGGCGATCAGGCATTCGGCAACGAGACTGCCGACGATCGCGCGCTCGCTACGGCCGATGAACTCGCACGCTGAGCGGTTGACTTCTATCAGGCGATCGTTGCGCATGACGATCACCGGCGTAGGAATCGCGTGGATGGCGGCCTGCCAGCCGAACCGCGTCATGTTATTGGCCATCGTCTGGTGCGCCACGCGCGCAACGTGACGCGCCATCGGCTGCTGTCGGCCAATCCACCACGCCGCAAGCAGCCACAGCGGAAACCCCATGACGAACGCCGGCATCTCGCCTTGCACACGCAACGCACCGACCGCAAACACCCCAATCCACGCCAGTATGTAAACGGTCCATACGCGCGGCCAGCCGCCGTAGCTGAGCGCGCCTAGTAACACGGCGCCGGCAGCTGCGTAGGCACCGGGGCTGGCTACGAACATTGCCGCGTTCGGCACCAGCGCAAGCAGCAGGCTCCACAGCACGACATCGACCCCGGCGGTGGCCAGATAAATTTTTCCGCCTCGCGTCTCCGCCGACACTTCACGCGGCGCTGTCGCGTATTCGGTGGCGATCAGAAATCGGATCGCTGCATTGACGCCATAGACCGCAAGCCACGCCAGCGCGAGCGCATTGGCGCCGGCCCGCATCGCGGCGAACGTCGCGACCAGACCGATCAACAGGAGCGCCGGCAGCAGCCGCCGCTCGGCAGCAAACGCGACACGCAGGTCGAAGTCGACGTGGGCGGACTTGCGCGTGTGCGGCAGGCTGCGCGATCCGGTGGGTCCTCCGCTTGTGTACATAGGACTGCGCCGCGCGACTGCCGATTTGGATGGACCGATATCCTAGCTGTCCGCCGACAGAATCAGCAATCGCCGACTGTCGGCGCATAGCGCCTTTCGGGCGCCGCTCAAGGTCACAACGGGGTAGACCGGAAAGGTGAGCTGCAGGTTCAGGAAGCCCACCGACTAGCTGTTTGCGCTACTGCAAGCGCACGCTGTCGTCGGAACCGGCGCGTTTCGGTGCGCCTGCTTTGATCTCGCTGGCGAATTGATATCCGTTCTTGCCAGCCGCCTTGGCGGCGTACATAGCGTTGTCGGCTGCCGACAGTAGCGAGTCAAAATCGTGGCCGTCCGCCGGGAACAGCGCAATGCCGACGCTTGCGTGCATGCGTACTGTGCGTCCTGGCACATCGACATTTTCGGTGGCCGCGGCAATCAGCTTTTCGGCCACCACGATAGCGATCGACGGTTCATCGATTTCCGGCAGCAACACAACAAATTCGTCGCCGCCCGTCCGGGCAACGACGTCATAGTCGCGCAAGACGTTGGACAGGCGCTGAGCCACACGCCGCAACAGCGTATCTCCGTAAGCATGTCCGAACAGGTCGTTGAATTCCTTGAACCCATCGAGATCAACGACCAGTACCGCCGCTAGGCGCCTCTGACGCAATGCCACCGATAACAGTCGGCGCGCGTGCTCGACCAGCAGACGGCGATTCGGCAGCCCGGTGAGCTCGTCGTGATTGGCATGGTGCCACGCCAGTTCTTCGCGCTTCTTTAACGCTGAGATGTCGGTTAGCACCAGAATGCGCGAGTTGGCCTCCCCAGCCTGACGTGACGTCAGCTGGCACCAAATCGTGCGCCCGTCCTGCCCGCGCAGCATCACTTCGTGAATTGCCGCGTCGCCCTTGACGCCGGCGGCGCTGGTGCCGTGCTCGATAGTCTCCCAATCGCCGCGATTGGCAAGGATGTCGGCGACCGGCTGGCCAATAAGAGATTCGCGGGGCACACCCAGCATGCGCGCCAGCGCGCCGTTCGGCCCTTCGATACGGCCGCGGCGCACGAACGCGATGCCTTCGCCCGCCGCATCGAACACCGCCTGCTGGTTGCGCAGCGCGACATTGAGTTCACGCTCGCGCTGTTTCAGTCCGGTGATGTCACTGCAGATCCCGGTTACCGATTCGATTTCTCCTGCATCGTTCAGCATCGGCAAGGCGCTGATGTTCACGTACAACGGCTCGGCGCGCTTGGTGCGCTGAATCGCCTCCATGTCGAACACGGGCCGGCCGTGCATCACGGGGGAGAACCGACGCAGGAACTCGCGGCGCGTGAACTCCGGTGCGCTGAAATCCCATACGTAACGCCCGAGCATCTCGCGCGGCTCATAGCCGTATAGGTCGCGGCACGCGCGATCAGAGACAAATGTCAGACGCGCGTAGCGATCGCAAATCCAAATCAGTGACGGAGAAGCTTCCACCAAGGCGCGATAGCGGCGTTCGCTCTCGGACAACCGATGCAGTGCAGAGCGACGCTCGCTGTCGTCGACGATTGAAAACACCAGTCGAGTCGTTCGGCCGCTGCTGCCCCGTACCGATTCGCCGCGAAGAACTACCCAGACGTAACTGCCGTCGGCGCGCTGCATCCGGCATTCCTCGCGCAGCGCCGCTCCATGATCGATGTGCCGGCGCCGCGCGATCCGCACGCGGTCGCGGTCGTCGGGATGCAGCGATTCGGTGAACTGGTACGACTGCATGAATGATTCGCGATCGGTATAGCCCAGGATCTGGATGTAACGTGCAGAGAACCACCGCTCCCCGGTCAGAACATTGGTGTCCGCCACGCCGGCATCGATTGCGTCGAGCGCCATCCGCAATTGCTCGCGGCTGCGATTGAGTTCGGCGTTGGCCTGCTCCTGCGCACGCGCCGAGCTGTTGGCACGCGCGCGCATCGCAACGTTGCTCGACAGCGCCCTCCGCAGCAACCAGAAGCCGCTGGCAGCGCCGATTAACGTCATGGCCCATGTCACGAGCGTGAGCCTGCTCAAAGGCAAGTCGCGCGACAGCAGGAACATCAGCTGCGCGAACCCCAAGGGCACTGCAAACGCTACCCACGGCATTCCCGCCGGTGCGAACGGCAGCAATGTCCCAAGCAGAACGGCGACAGTCAGTACGAGTTGCAATACCGCGGAGGCTTCGCTGGCAGCCGGCAGCACCACCAGCGAAAGCGCCCACACGGTGCCTTCGAGCGCCGCGAGCGCCGAATACACCTGGGCCGAACGTGGCAAGCGGTTCGCGTTTGCCGACATCCAATGCGACATCCGCTGGCAATGCCAGGCGCGGATTACGACGATCGTCGCCAATACCGACCACCAGATTGCCGCCTCCGGCAGCTGATTTTCGCGCCACAGAATCAGTACCACCAGCAGGCCGAACGCGAGATTTCCGAACCACGTCGTACGGCCGAGATCGAGCGACAACTTGAAGAGCTCTGAGGTGACGGTTGCTGCCTTGGCCACTGGTAGTCTCGCGGAACGGACGCTCGGCCGCACCGAAGTGCAGCGGTTGGAGGGATAACGGGATAATCGGTCCATCGACGCTTCGCTTGAAGCCACAAAAGCGGGGCAGATCAGCCGGAATCCGGATCAACCAAATCGCACAACGCAAGGGTGCAGCTGCGTGACGCCATATCGCGGACGTTTCGCGCCCTCACCGAGCGGCCCGCTACACGCCGGATCGCTCGCCACCGCTCTCGCCAGCTGGCTCGATACGCGGGCGGCAGGCGGGGTCTGGATCATCCGGATCGAGGATCTCGATCCGCCGCGTAGCGTTGCGGGCGCCGCCGCACACATCGTCGAAACACTGGCGCGATGCGGACTTGAGTCGGACGAGCCGGTCGTGTTTCAGAGCAAGCGCAGCGCGTGCTACGAAGCGGCGTTCTCGCGACTGCAGTCAGCCGGATTGGTCTACGGCTGCGCGTGTTCGCGCAGGGACGTTGAGGATGTCATCGAAGTGCAGTCGGGGTGGCGGGTCGGCGTCTACCCAGGCACCTGCGCCGCCGGCACAACGCCGTCCAAGCCAATACGGGCGTACCGGACTCGTGTCCCGGACGAGCAAGTAGATTTTGTCGACCGTGCCGCCGGTCGCTACGCACAACACCTGAAGGGCGACGTCGGCGACTTCGTCATTCGACGTGCCGACGGGTTATGGGCCTACCAGCTCGCAGTG
This sequence comes from Burkholderiaceae bacterium, assembly GCA_039931935.1. Lineage (GTDB taxonomy): Bacteria > Pseudomonadota > Gammaproteobacteria > Burkholderiales > Burkholderiaceae_F > JACCZX01. The sequence continues at coordinate 4,052 of JBDTQZ010000101.1, forward strand.
GTCGTCGACGACGCTGAACAACGGATCACCGACGTAGTTCGCGGCGCTGATTTGCTCGATAACACGCCGCGCCAGATCTTCCTGCAGCGTGTCCTTGGGTTAGCGACGCCGCGCTATTTGCACGTACCGCTGGTGCTCAGTGCGACGGGCGAGAAGCTGTCGAAGCAAACGGGAGCCACCGCGGTTGACGGGGAGCGGCCCATACAGGAACTACAAACGCCCGCGCAGCACCTCGGGCTCGGCGCCATTGAAGCCACCTCAGTCGACCGGCTGCTGAGGCGCGCAATTGAGCGATGGCGCACCAAGAACGAGGGCGGCTAGCGCAGTTTCATCGAACGGCTGCCACCACGCTGGCGACTGCCGCTGTCAATTTCTTCGCATAAGGCACGTGCAGAAACTCGTTCGGGCCATGCGCATTCGAATGGGGACCAAGCACACCGGTAATGAAAAACTGGGCGCGCGGAAAGCGTTCGCCGAGCATGTTCATGAACGGGATCGTGCCGCCCTCGCCGACCCATGCGACCTCGCGCCCGTACGACTGCATCGACGCCTTGGCCAGCGCATCTTTCAGCCAATTCGCAGTGTCAGGCGCATTCCAGCCCGTCGCGCCCCAGTCGGATTCGAACGTAACCTTCGCGTTGTATGGAATGTTCTCAGTCAGGACCTTGCGCATTGCCCACGTCGCTTTCTCGCCGTCGACGGTGGGTGGAATACGCATGCTCAACTTGAACGTAGTTTTGGGACGCAGCACGTTCCCCGCAGAATCGATGCTCGGAAAACCAGCGCCGCCGGTGACCGCCAGTGCGGGACGCCAGGTGCGATTCAAAATCCCTTCGACCGGATCAGTTGTCACGGGCATCGCGTGCAAATGAGCCGCATTTTCACCGTGCGCACCTTGCGTGCAACTGACCCACGGAAATTCCTTCCAAACCTGATCACCCAGAATCTCACCGGCAATTTGAGCCTGCTGCACGCGCTCGGCCGGAATGTCAGCATGCAATTCGGGTAGCAGGACGCTGCCGGTCACAGGATCGTCAAGGCGATTCAACAACTGACGAGCTATGCGAAACGACGAAGGAACGATGCCGCTCGCATGGCCCGAATGCACACCTTCGGACAGAATTTCAACGGTCAACGTACCGCCGACCAAGCCGCGCAACGAAGTGGTGACCCATAGCTGATCGTAGTTGCGGCAACCCGAATCGAGCCCGACCACGAGTTGAACATCGCCAAAGCGAGGCGCAAGCAGCGTCAGATAATCCGGCAAGTCGGGGCTGCCGCTTTCTTCGCACGTTTCGATGATGCCGACGCAGCGCGGCCGCGCAACACCCTGTGCATCGAGTGCAGCAATCGTAGTCAGCGCAGCGTAGATCGCGTAGCCATCATCGGCGCTGCCGCGGCCGTAGAGCTTGCCGTCTTCGATCACGGGCTTCCAGGGGCCAAGGTCTTCGCGCCATCCCACCATTTCCGGCTGCTTGTCCAAATGGCCGTAAAACAAAACGGTGCGGTCGTTGCCCAGCCCATGCGTGGCAGGTACGTCGAACAGCAGGCACGGTGTTTTCCCTTCGATCGCAACGATTTCTATTGTCAAGCCGTCAATCGATTGCCGCCGACACCATTGTTCAGCGGTCTTGACCACAGAGTGCAAATATCCGTGAGCGTCCCAGCTCGCATCGAACGCTGGCGACTTGGCCGGTACGCGCACGTAATCGACGAGTTGAGGGACGAGATCCTTATCCCACTTGGCGGCGACGAATTCATTCAGATCGGCGAGGTTCATGGCAGCTCTGCGCTTGGCGTGAAGGCGAAAGTGTATGGCTGCTAGCCTTTGACCTCAAATTGCCCGACCGGAACAACGATGAAAAAGCTGATGTTGGTTGCACTGCTCCCTTTCATTGCAACTTTGACCTTCGCCCAGAGCGGGACCTATAGCACCCGCTTGTTGACGCCCGAGACCGCGCTCAAGGCCACTGTTGGCGCGTTGGAAGAATGCCGCAAGCGTGGCTACCAGGCCACGGTAGCGGTGGTCGATCGATCGGGCGTAGCACAAGCGATGTTGCGCGACCGCTTCGCCGGGCCGCACACGGTGAGCACGGCGATCAACAAGGGTTACACCGCGATCAGTTTTCGCACCGATACGCTGGAGCTCGCGAAGCAGACGCAATCGGGCTTGCCGAGCTCGGGTGTGCGAGAGATTCCGAATGTCGTCGCGGTGGGCGGCGGCGTGCTGATTCAGGCAGGGGGTGCGACTCTCGGTGCGATCGGCGTATCGGGCGCGCCCAGCGGCGAAGCCGACGACGCTTGCGCGAAAGCCGGAATCGCGGCGATTCGCGACGAGATCGACTTTTAGGCCG
>JBDTQZ010000102.1:0-6403 GCA_039931935.1 Burkholderiaceae bacterium
AAGGTCATGTGCGCAAGCACGTTGCAGTTTTTCTGAATGGGCAGTTGTTGCACGATCGCAGGCGGCTTGACGTGCCTCTGGCGCCCGACGACCGCATCTATATTGCGCAAGCACTGTCGGGAGGATGAATTGAGACTTTCGGTGGCAACACGCAAAGGTTTGTTCGAGCTATCGCCACGAAACGGCGCATGGAACGTCGACGCGTTGCACTTTGTCGGAGAGCCTGTCACCGCGTCGTTGCACGATACCGCCAACAGCCGGGCGATCGCCGCGCTGAGGATGGGGCACTTCGGCGTCAAGCTGCGCGTGTCTGAGGATCGAGGGAAGAGCTGGGAAGAAGTCGCATCACCTGCATATCCACCTAAGCCCGAAGAAATCGAAGATTCCAATTCATGGGCGCTCGATCAAGTGTGGATCTTGGAGGGTTTTCATGCGAAGTCTCCGCAGCGCTTGTGGGCGGGCACCAATCCCGGCGGACTATTCCGCTCGGACGATGGCGGCCGGTCCTGGCAGTTGATCGAAAGCCTGTGGAATATGCCGGAGCGTAAACAGTGGTTCGGCGGCGGCTACGACATTCCGGGCATCCATTCGATTTGCGTGCATCCGGAAGATCCCGACGATATCGTCGTCGGAGTCTCTTGCGGGGGTGCGTGGCGCACGCGCGACGGCGGGAGAACGTGGACCGTGGGCACGGGCATGCGCGCGACGTTCATGCCTCCGGAAGGGCAATTGAACCCGATCATTCAGGATCCGCACCGCATCGTTCAATGCGAATCGAATCCTGAGGTGTTGTGGACTCAGCATCACTGCGGTATCTGGAAGTCGACCGACCGCGGTGCCAACTGGAGCGAGATCACCACAGCGCGCCCAAGCAACTTCGGATTCGCAGTCGCGGTCCATCCGCGCGCTGCCGAAGCAGCGTGGTTTATGCCGCTAGTGAGTGACGAAAAGCGCGTGCCCGTCAACGGCAGCGTCGTCGCGACGCGCACACGCGACGGCGGCGCAACGTTCGATGTGTTGGACGTGGGGCTGCCGCAGCGAAATGCGTACGACATGGTGTATCGGCACGGCCTCGACATCGCTGCTGACGGCGCGCATCTGGCTGCCGGCTCTACCACCGGATCGTTATGGGTGTCAGGCGACAGCGGCGAGTCGTGGCAAACCGTCGGCGTCAATCTGCCGCCGATTTACGCGGTACGGTTCATTTGACTTACGTTCGCTGCGCGTAGCGCCAGCCAATTTCCGCCAGCGCTTTCGCTCTCGCACCCGATTGCGCTGCGTTATCCGATGACGCGATGCCCTCGGTTGAGCGCTTGTAAACGCCCTGCAGAATCGCCGCGATCCGAAACAGGTTGTAGGCGAGGTAGAAATTCCAGTCGGCAATCGTGCGGCCGGTTCGTTCGATGTAACGCTGCAGATACTCTTGTTCGGTCGGAATGCCGAGCGCTCGAAAGTCGAGACCTGCGATGCCGCGAAACGCACCCGGCGGGATGTGCCAGCTCATGCAGTGATACGAAAAGTCCGCGAGTGGATGGCCGAGTGTCGATAGCTCCCAATCAAGCACCGCAATGACGGCCGGCTGGGTCGGATGAAAGATCAGATTGTCCATTCGATAGTCGCCGTGCACGACGGTGGTTTCACCGCCCGGTGGAATGTGCTGCGGCAACCATTCGATCAAACGGTTCATTGCGTCGACCGATTCGGTTTCGGAAGCTCGATACTGCTTGCTCCAGCGCCCAATCTGCCGCTCGAAGTAGTTACCGATCTTGCCGAAGTCGGCGAGCTCGGCAAGGTCGACGTCGACCGCGTGCAGCTGAGCGATCACGCGATTCATCTCGTCGTAGATCGCTGTGCGATCGGCCGGAGCCAGGTCGGGAAGCGCCTGCTCCCAGAAGATGCGGCCTTCGACGTGCTGCATCACAAAGAATGCGCGGCCGATCACCGACTCGTCTTCGACGAGCAGCAGTGTGCGAGGCACCGGTATTCCATGTGCCGCGAGTGCGGTCATTACGCGGAACTCGCGCTCGATCGCGTGCGCGGAAGGCAGCAGTTTTGCCACCGGTCCCGGCTTGCTGCGCATCACGTAGTTCGCTTGCGGCGTAGTCAGCAAGTACGTAGGGTTCGATTGACCGCCCTGGAATTGTTTGACGTCCAGCGGACCGCGAAAGCCCGGCAGATGCGCCTGAAGATACGTGGCGAGCTTGCCGCGATCGAAATCGTGCCGTGCGGTGACTTCGCCGAGCTGGTTCATCTGACAACGCCCGCTGTGGAGAGACGCTGAGAGTCGGCCGGCGAATATCCAAGCTCGGCCATCAACTCAAGCGTGTGTTGTCCCTGATCGGGGGCAGGGCGCGAACGCCAGTTCGGCGGCCCCATCTGCGCCAGCGGGCCGACCTCCGAGACGCCGCGTTCTTGATGCACCAGGTTGCGCGCCAGATGATGCGGGTGCGAAAGCGCTTCGGCGGGCGTCAGCACCGGCGTAACGCACGCATCGACCGGTTCGAACACTTTCAGCCAGTGCTCGAGTGGGTACTCGGCAATGCGCTGCGCGACCCGCTCGATCGTCCGAGTCGACGAAGGCGTACCGGGAGCTTCGCCCAGCTCCCAGTGACGTGATTTGAGCTCACTCAAGCCCGCCGCCTTGCAAAACGCCTGCCAGAACTTCAGCTCAAGCGCACCAAGCGCCAGGTGATGCCGATCCGACGTCTGATAAATCTGGTAGCAGGCGACACCGCCCGTCAGCAAAGTCTGTTCGGCGATGGGATCAACCCCGCTGTCGACGCTGGCATGCGGAAAGAGGTGATGCGCAAGCAGGCCATCGGTCATCGCGACGTCAACATGCGCTCCCCAACCGCTGCGCTGCGCGCCGAGCATCGCGATCAGCATCGTCGCCAACGCAGACAGTGTTCCGCCCAACAGATCGCCGATCTGCAGATTGGGAATTGCCAGTTTGCCGCCGGCGCGGATCTGATCGAGCACACCGGTCATCGCAATGTAGTTCAGGTCATGCCCGGCGCGCTGCGACAGCGGACCATGCTGACCATAGCCTGACAGCGAACACAGCACGAGGCGCGGGTTGCGTGCGTGCAGCGTTGCCCAGCCGAGTGAAAGCCGATCGAGCACACCGGGACGAAAGCCTTCGATCAGCGCGTCGGCACGATCGACCAATCGCAGCAGCACTTCGCGTCCCTCGGCGGACTTCAAATCAATCGCGATCGATCGCTTGCCACGATTCAGCGCTTCGAATGCCGGGTTGCCTGTCTTGTCTCCTTTAAGCGCAATGGTCGGCGGGAAGTGGCGCATGTAATCACCGGCGCCGGTGTCTTCGACCTTGATCACATCGGCGCCAAAGTCGACGAAGTGCATGGTTGCCGCGGGTCCCGGCAATAGCCGCGTCATGTCAATGATCGTCAGGCCTTCCAGCGCAAGACTCATGCGGCAGCCTTGTTGCTCGTTTCGACGATGGCTTCCAGCTGCCCCTGAATCTCAAGCCAGCGCGATTCGAGCGAATCGACCTTCCGCGCGAGCTCTCCGCGGCGCTTCAATGTGACGGCGACTTCGTCGGGCGCACCGGAGTGATAGAAGTCGGGATCGGCGAGCCGCACGTCGAGCTCGCGCAACTCGTTTGAGATCTGCGCGAGCTCACCTTCGACAGCATTAAGCTTGTTCTGCAGTGGCTTGCGCGCAGAAGCGATGCGCTGCCGCGTAACGGCTTCCTGCTTGCGCTCGTTGCGGCGATCGGCGCCGTCGCTTTCCTTGCTGGATCTTTCGCGACGGCTTGCCAGGATCAGCGACGAGTAGTCGTCGAGATCACCGTCGAACGATGCGACCTCTCCGTCGTGTACCAGCCACAACTGATCTGCAGTTGCCCGCAACAAGTGACGATCGTGCGAAACGAGGATCAGCGCGCCTTCATACGACGACAACGCCACGGTCAACGCCTCGCGCGTTTCGATGTCCAGATGATTGGTCGGCTCATCCAGAAGTAGTAGGTTGGGGCGCTTCCACGCGATCAACGCAAGTGCACACCGTGCTTTCTCGCCACCCGACATTGGACCAATCGGCGAAGTGGCGAACTCGCCGGAGAATCGGTATTGCCCGAGAAACTCGCGCAGTTGTTGCTCGCGTGCTTCAGGTGCGAGCCTGCGTAGATGCTGCAGCGGCGTTTCATCGGCGCGCAATTGATCGAGCTGATGCTGCGCGAAGTAGCCGATCGCGAGTCCGGCCCCGCGACGCAGCTCTCCTGCCTGCGGCGCCACGTCTCCTGCGATCGACTTGACCAGCGTCGACTTGCCGGCGCCGTTGACGCCGAGGATTCCAATGCGGTCGCCCGAGCGCACGTTGAAGCGCACGCCGCCCAGCACCGTTCGCTCGCCGTAACCGAGCGCGACGTCGTCAGCATCGAGCAGCCGCTCAGGAAGTTTCAACGGTTTCGGGAATTCGAACCGCCATTCGCGCCGCGCGCGCACCGGTTCGATTGCGGTCAGACGGTCGAGCATCTTGAGTCGGCTTTGTGCTTGCCGCGCTTTCGACGCCTTCGCTCGAAAGCGATCGACGAAGCTTTGCAGATGCGCCGCGGTGCGTTCGTACTGGCGTGACGCTGCGTCCTGTTGCCGCTGCTGCTCGAAAAACGCCGCTTCGAAGGCGCTGTAGTTGCCGGCGTAACGCCGAATCGCCCGGTCGGCAATGTGCCATGTAGTTTCGCTGATGCGATCCAAGAACTCGCGGTCGTGCGAGATCACCAGCACGGTCGCCGGCTGGCGCTTTAACCAAGATTCGAGCCATACGACCGAGTCCAGGTCGAGGTGGTTGGTCGGCTCGTCGAGCAGCAACAGATCGGCCGGACGCAAGAGGGTGCGTGCCAGAGCCAGCCGATTGCGCCATCCGCCCGAGAACGCGCGTACAGGGCGCACACTGTCAGACTCCGCGAACCCCAAGCCGTGCAGCACCGCTTTAGCCGACGCGGTAATCGCACCCTCATTCAGTTCCGCCAGCACGGCGTGCGCGTGCGCCAGCTGCATCGAATCGTGTTGTGCCTCCGAAGCCACCAGCTCAGCGCGCGCGGCGGTCAGCGGCGCGTGTCCACCAAGCACGTACGCGATCGCGGTCTCGTCGGTGGCCTCGATGTCCTGCGCCACGTGGGCGATACGCTCGAGCGAAGGTGCCTCGATCGCGCCGCCATCAACCGCCAACTCACCGAGAATCGCGGCGAACAATGTCGACTTGCCCGAGCCGTTGGCGCCGATCAAACCAATCCGCTCGCCCGCTGGCGCGATCAGCGAAACGTTACGGTACAACGTGCGCGCGCCGCGCGCGACGGCGAGATCAATCAATCGCAGCATGACCTACGGAAGCTGCTCTTGATGAGCGAGGAACACCATGTCGTCGCCCGCGCTCGTAGTCAGCCACGTCAACGATAAATCTCCGAACGCCTTTTCGGCGGCGGCGCGGCCGTCACCGACCTCGACGATCAGCACACCGCCGCGCTTCATGTAACCGCGTGCCTGGCGCACGATGGTCTTGACGAGCCTCATGCCGTCGGGGCCGCCGGCCAGCGCGACTTTCGGCTCATGCGCGTATTCCTTCGGCAGCCTTGCCATCGCGGCATCGGTCACGTACGGCGGGTTACTCAGAATCAGGTCATAGCGCTTGTTGGTCAACGCGGCGAACAGATCAGACTTGATCAGCGTGATGCGATCGTCGAAGTGATAGTCGGATACGTTGCGCGCCGCGACCTGAAGCGCTTCAGCAGACGAATCGACGGCATCGACTTTGGCGCTCGGAAAAAGATCAGCGGCCATGATCGCGAGGCAGCCTGAGCCCGTGCACAGGTCGAGGACATCGGTGACCGAGTCGACATCCTGTACCCAAGGGTGCAGATCGTCGCGCAACAGTTCGGCGATGAACGTGCGCGGGATGATCACGCGCTCGTCAACGTAGAACTTGTAGCCCTGGAGCCACGCTTCGTTTAGCAAGTAAGCAGCAGGAAGGCGCTTCTTGACTCGGCGCTCGATGCTCTGCAGCAGACCATTGATCTCGCCATGTGTCAGATACGCGTCGGCAAAAAAGTCGAGGCGCTGCAACGGCAGCTGCAATGTGCGCATCACGATAAACGCCGCTTCCTCGAACGCGTCGGCCTGGCCGTGACCGAATGCAAGTTCGGACTCGTTGAAGCGCGTCACCGCGTAGCGGAGTACGTCGCGCAGCGTTCGCAGATTGGCCTGGGCGTCGATCGTCATTGTTCTTGTTACGGCTATGCGAGCAGCAATTCGAGAGTGCGCCGATACACATTCTTCAAGGGCTCGAGATCGGAAACCGCAATGTGCTCGTCAATCTTGTGGATCGATGCATTGCGTGGCCCAAATTCGATCACCTGCGGGCAGAACGTTGAAATGAAGCGACC
>JBDTQZ010000103.1:0-6381 GCA_039931935.1 Burkholderiaceae bacterium
CTGGGCATCATTGCCGGGCCGCTGGCATTGCTCTTTGCCGTGCAGGACTTCGGGAGTTTCCTGTGGACTTTATCCGCATGGCGCGCCGAGTCGCGCCGTGTACTGGATCGTCAGCAAACGAATGAGTGATTACAGGAGGGATACAGCCACTGCCCTCGAACGTCGTTCGGAGCGGTGTGTAGCTGGGCAAGTAACGGCCTAACGCTGGAAGTTCGCCTTCACGGCGACACACGTCGAAGCTGCAGATAGGTAGCAATCAATCGCTCTGCAATACAGTTCGGATAGCCGTTCGAAAACCTGCGTTGTAGGCCGCGAAGAGGCACCCATGAGCAAAGGTTCGGATCTGCTGGTAGCAGCGCTTGAGAACGAAGGCGTCGACCGCGTCTTCGGCGTGCCCGGCGAAGAAAATCTCGACGTCGTCGAGTCGCTGCGTCGGTCGAGTATTGAGCTCGTGCTGACCCGGCACGAGCAGGCGGCGGCGTTCATGGCAGCCACCCATGGCCGGCTCACCGGGCGCGCGGGCGTTTGCATTTCCACTCTGGGACCGGGCGCTCTTAATTTCTCGACCGGAGCCGCGTACGCGCACCTGGGCGCGATGCCGATGATTCTGCTGACGGGACAAAAGGCGATCATGTCCGGCAAGCAGGCCAAATTCCAGATCGTCGACGTGGTCGCGTCGATGAAGCCGTTGACCAAGATGGCCCGGCAGATCGTGAGCCCGCGCAGCATCGCAACCATCGTGCGCGACGCATTCCGCGTGGCGCAGGAAGAACGGCCGGGGCCGGTGCTGCTGGAATTGCCGGAAGACGTCGCCGGCTATGAGGTGGGCGACGTGCCGCTCGTGCCACCGCATCCGGTGGAATGGCCGGTCGCACATCCGGAAGCAATCGATCGCGCGGCAAAGGTGATTCAGAAAGCGACGCGGCCGCTGATCATGATCGGCGCGGCCGGCAATCGTCCGCGCCTGGTCGCCGAGTTATCGAGCTTCGTGCAGCGCACCGGCATTCCGTTTTTCAATACGCAGATGGGCAAGGGCGCCGTCACCGGCTGCTCCGAGCACTACATGGGTACCGCCGCCCTTTCGGCGGGCGACTACGTGCACCGCGCCGTGGACCATGCCGATCTGATCGTTTCGATCGGCCATGACACGATCGAAAAGCCACCATTCCTGATGAGCTCCGACGGCATGCAGGTGATTCATATCGGCTACACGTCGGCGAACGTGGAGGAAGTGTTCTTCCCACACGCTGAGGTCCTCGGCGACATCGGGCCGTCGCTGACGCTGTTGGCCGACCAGCTCGAAGGCAAGCTCAAGCTCGATCCCGCGTTTCTCGCGCTGCGCGAAGAAATCCTGGGCCGCGTCACCGAAGGCTCCGATGACGATCGCTTTCCGGTGATTCCGCAGCGCCTGGTCGCCGACGTGCGCAAGGCGATGCCGGAGGACGGCATCGTCTGCCTCGACAACGGCATGTACAAGATCTGGTTCGCGCGGAACTACCGCACTCACGTCGCGAACACGCTGCTGCTCGACAACGCGCTCGCCACGATGGGCGCCGGGTTGCCGTCTGCGATGATGGCAGCGATGCTTTATCCAAAACGCCGTGTGCTCGCGGTGTGCGGTGATGGCGGCTTCATGATGAACTCGCAGGAGATTGAAACGGCGGTGCGCCTGAAGCTGAATTTCGTCGTGATCGTGCTCAACGATTCCGCCTACGGGATGATCCGTTGGAAGCAGGCGGTCGACAAGTTCCCGGATTTCGGTCTCACGTTCGGCAATCCCGATTTCGTGAAGTACGCAGAGGCGTATGGCGCCAAGGGATCGCGGGTGACCGCCTGCAGGAATCTCGCCCCGACCATCGACGCGGCGTTTAAAGGCGGCGGCGTGCATCTGATCGACGTCCCGATCGATTACAGCGAGAATATCCGCGTGCTGGTTGACGAACTCAAGCATCGTGTTAGCGAGATCGAGCTCGCGTAAGACGATGCCGACCCCAGCGAAACTGCAAGTAGTGCAGGCCTACGATCGGGCGCCGATTGCCGAGATCGACACCGATGACGCAGACGCATTGGAGCAGAAGCTCGCAACCGCGACGCAGGTTTTTCGTGATCGCAAGAGCTGGCTGCCGGTGCACCAGCGCGTCGAGGTGCTGCGACGGTTGGCCTCCTTGATGGAAACGCGCCGCGACCACTTCAGCCGGCTCATCGCGCGCGAAGGCGGCAAGCCGCTGACCGACGCCATCGTCGAAACCACGCGCGCGATCGACGGTGTGCGCAACGCTGCCGACGAGCTGCGCAACTTCGCGGGCCGGGAAATTCCGATGGGCCTGACGCCGGCGAGCACGGGACGGCTGGCTTTCACGACTCGCGAGCCGATCGGCGTGGTGGTGGCGATTTCCGCGTTCAACCACCCGCTGAACCTAATCGTGCACCAGGTGGCACCGGCGATTGCCGTCGGCTGTCCAGTGATCGTCAAGCCGGCGACGGCAACGCCGCTGTGCTGCATCGAGTTTGTCTCGCTGGTGCGCGAGGCCGGCCTCGCCGAACCGTGGTGCCAGACATTCGCCACCCCGGACAATGCGCTGGCCGAACGACTCGCAACGGATTCGCGCGTAGCGTTCCTGAGCTTTATCGGCTCGGCGCGTGTCGGCTGGCATCTGCACAGCAAGCTCGCGCCCGGCACTCGCTCCGCGTTGGAACACGGCGGCGTCGCGCCAGCGATCGTCGATCGCAGCGCCGATCTCGATGCGCTGATCGAGCCGATGGTCAGGGGCGGCTACTACCACGCCGGACAGGTGTGCGTTTCAACGCAACGTATCTACGTGCACTCATCGATGATGCCAACGTTTCTCGACCGTTTCGTCGCGCGCGTGCGAGCGTTGCGCGTAGGAGATCCGCTGTCACCGGATACCGAAGTCGGTCCGCTGATCAACCCGCGCGAAGTCGACCGGGTCGAGTCATGGGTGACCGAAGCGGCCACCGCAGGAGCGAAGGTACTTGTGGGAGGCAAGCGCCGATCGGCCACGGTCATCGAGCCGACGATTCTGCTCGAGCCTGCACCCGACGTACGGGTATCGCGCGAAGAGGTATTCGGACCCGTGACTTGCATCTACGGCTTTGATCAGCTGGACGACGCCATCGACCGGGCAAACTCACTGCCGGTGGCGTTCCAGGCGAGTGTCTTTGCCAACGATATTGGCGCTGCGCTGTATGCCGCCGACCGCCTCGACGCGTCTGCCGTGATGATCAATGATCACACCGCTTTTCGCACCGACTGGATGCCGTTCGCAGGCCGCCGGGAGTCGGGTTACGGAGTCGGCGGTATCCCGTTCAGCATGCGCGAGATGACGCAGGAAAAGATGCGTGTATTCCGCTATCGCGCATAGCGGAGGCGAAGCGGAATCGATGCAATACATGAAGTCGATGTTCCGGGATTGGCAGGCACAAAACATCACATCGGTACTGCACGAAAAGCGCCGTGGCTACCCGAACAACATGGCTTCGTTGCGCGGCCTGGCGAAGAAGGCCAAGGCGCCCGGTGTCGAAATCTTTGAGGGCGTCGAAGGAAAGCCCTGCGTTCAAGCAATGGAACGTCGGCGATGCCCTTTGCCGCAACCCACCTCGATTAGCTGCGCTGATCCAGGAAGATGCTTCGTCAGAAACGCTACCGTTTCGGCGGTCGCAACATCGAATGGTTCGTTCATTGCGCCTGGTGGATATAGGGCGCGGCAGATTGGCTCAACGCCTGCCAAACGTCTCGTCCGAAGCTGCGGGCGACCATGATGACGTAAGTAGGAGCGTCATCGGATTTGTAAAACAGCGCGTTGACGCGGCCGAACACGCTTTGTGCGCATTCGCCGGCGCGAAATGCGCGTGCGTGCAGATCCAGCGGGCAGCCAGTGGCCAGGACCGCTGTCGCGCGATCTCCCGCAAGCCTGTAAGCCACGCGCGACGCCGACAAGTCGAACAAGGCGCCGCGTGCCGCATTCAGTGCATTGCGTTTTTCAATGAAGTCGACGAGCGGCGACCCTGCCGACTCTGCGACAAATAACCATGAACGCGGACCCAACCACAAAGCTGTCAGCGCATCGCTGCGCTTGGTGGTATTCGGTACGGTCGGCAGCGCGATAGAGAACTGCCTCGCCACCGTATCGGTGAAATCAGTGCGCGACGCATCGCCTTGCACATTCCATGCAGAAACGATCATGATCTCCGTCAGTTTGATCGGATCAGACACGCAGCCGCTCGCCTTCGGGATCGATGAACACCGGTGAGCCGACTTTCACTTGCACTCTTGCATTCGCCAAGGGCGATACGGCCCACAATGTTTGACCATGCCGCGCACGGCCGTTTCCCAGCAGCGCCAGTGCAATCCAGACATCGAGGTTCGGAGAAAAGCACCACGATGTGACGTGACCCAACATCGGGTTCGGCGCTGCCTGGTCGGGGTCGGCAACGATCTTCGCCGCGCGCGGCATCTGCGCACCGTCGATTGCAGTCAAGCCAACCAGTTGCCAGCGATTCGGCGCTGTCAATGCAGGTCGACTCAGCAGCGGTTTTCCGATGCACCATTTTTTTTCGTTCACCAGCTTGCCCATGCCGAGGTCATCGGCGGTCGTGCGGCCGTCGGCCTCGGGGCCGATCACGACGTGGCCTTTCTCGATGCGCAGCGTGCTCATCGCTTCGGTGCCGTACGGCATCAGGCCGAATTCTTGGCCCGCCTCGATCACGGCTTCCCACATCGCGAGGCCGCGATCGGCCGGGACATGAATTTCGTACGCCATCTCGCCCGAATAGCTGATTCTGAAAAGCCGCGCGGGAACGAGCCCGCTTGCGGTTCGAACGTTGCACGTGCCGGCCGCGAGAAACGGAAACGCTTCGTTCGAGACATCGATATCGACGACTTTCGCGAGCACCCCGCGCGAGTTCGGGCCCGCAAGTGCCGCTGCGGTCCATTGCTCGGTCACTGAGGTGACGAACACTTCGAGCTCGGGCCATTCGGCCTGCAGAAAATATTCAAGCTGCTGCATCACCTTGACCGCGTTGACTGTCGTGGTCGTCATCAGGTAGTGCGTGTCGGACAGCCGCGACGTGGTGCCATCGTCCATCACCATGCCGTCTTCGCGCAGCATCACGCCGTAGCGGCAGCGGCCGACCGCGAGGGTGTCCCACTTGTTGATGTAGACGCGGTTCAGCAACTCGGGCACGTCCCTGCCCTGCAGCTCGATTTTGCCGAGTGTGGACACATCGACCACGCCGACGCTGGTGCGGACGTTGCGTGCTTCGCGATTGACCGCATCGTCTTCCGATTCGCCTGGCCGCGGATACGAATGCGGCCGCTTCCACAGACCCGCATTGACGAAGCGTGCGCCGCGTTCGGCATGCCAGTCGTGAATCGCCGAATGGCGCGTCGGCTCGAGGTGCGGGCCCGCTTCGTGGCCGGGGATCGCGCCCAGCGTGACGGGCGTGTACGGCGGACGAAACGTCGTGGTGCCAAGTTTCGGAATCGGCACACCGAGCAGTTGCGCCATTAGCGCCAGGCCGATGACGTTGCTCGTCTTACCCTGATCGGTGCCCATGCCGAGCGTTGTGTAGCGCTTCAGGTGCTCGATCGACTGATAGTTCTCGCGTGCGGCGAGCGCGATATCGCTGACCGTCACATCGTTTTGCAGGTCGACGAAGCACTTGTCGGACTTGCGGCGTGCAGGCACCGACCACAGCGGCAGCAGCAGCGACGAAGGGTGCGACTGGGCCTGTGGTGGAGCGAGCGATGGCGCGCGCAGATGCACGTGCTCCAATGCCGAAACAGCCGCTTGATGCCCCTGCGCCAGCGCGGCAGCCAGATCAAAGCAGCCGTTGACGGCGCCTGCCGGATAGATCGGCAGCGGCGATGCACCGGGGACAAACGTTGTCAGATTCTCGTCGTACCGCAGTTTGCCGCGCGCCTGCGAAAACAGATGCACCGCAGGGTTCCAGCCGCCCGAAACCGCAACCAGATCACACTCGATGGCTTGTGGCGCGCCGCCCCCAAGCTGTCCGACATCGACTGCGGTAACGCGCCGAGTTCCGCGCGCCGCAACAATCACTGCGCCATTGATCACCGGAGCGCGAGCCGCGATCAGTCGCGTCAGCGGCGACGCAGGGCGAGGATCGACGATCGCTGCGATCTTGACTCCGGCAGCAAGCAGTGCCAGCGCATCGGCGTATGCGCCGTCGTTGTTGGTGAAGACCACTGCGAGCGAACCGGGGCGCACACCGTAGCGCTTGACGTACTTGCGGGCGGCGCCGGCCAGCAGCGTGCCGGGTAAATCGTTGTTTGCGTACGCAATCGAACGCTCGATCGCGCCGCTGGCGAGCACGACGGCTTTCGCGCGAATCTTCCAC
>JBDTQZ010000104.1:0-6378 GCA_039931935.1 Burkholderiaceae bacterium
AATGGCCTATGAGGTCTTCGCGCGCTATCTGTTTGCGGCGCCCACCGTCTGGGCTTACGACATCAGCCGCATGGTCTACGGCGCGATGTTCGTGCTGGGTGCCGCGTACGCGCTGTCCAAGGGCGTGCATATCCGCTCCGACTTTCTCTACCGAAAGTGGTCGGTCAAGACTCAGGGGCGGGTCGACACGGCGCTTTATCTGATCTGCTACTTCCCGGCGATGATCATCTTTATGTGGGTGGCGTCGCAGTGGGCGTGGACATCGCTCGAGCGCGGCGAGCGCGGCATTGACACTGCCTGGATGCCGCTGCTGGGACCTGTAAAGAGCGCGCTGCCGGTCGGCATCGCGTTTCTCATCTTGCAGGGCATCTCCGAACTGCTGAAGAGCGTGCACGCCGCGCGCAAAGGTGAGTGGCCGCAATGAGCCCGGAGATCATTGGACTCTTGATGGTGGTAGCGATGCTGGCGGGAATCTTCGTCGGTTTCCCGATCTCGTTCACGCTGCTCTTTCTCGGGCTCGCATTCGGTTACTGGGGTTTCGGCCCGCTGGTCTTCTATCTGATGACGCTGCAATTCAACGCGTCGATGATGGAGCAAACGCTGGCCGCGGTGCCGCTGTTCGTCTTCATGGGCATCATGATGGAGCAGGCGAATCTGATGGAGCGCCTGTTCGACGCGGTGCAGAAAATGCTGTCACGCGTGCGCGGCTCGCTGTACCTGGCCGTCATGTTCGTCGCGACCATCTTCGCAGCGGCTACCGGCATCGTCGGCGCCTCGGTCACGATCCTCGGGATCATGGCGGGCAAGTCGATGATTCGCTCCGGCTACGACGTCAAGCTGTCATCGGGACTGATCGCCGCGGGCGGCACGCTAGGAATTCTGATCCCGCCGTCGATCATGCTGGTAGTGATGGGCCCGGTGCTCGAGGTGCCCGTCACGACTCTTTTTGCGGCGGCGATCGTGCCGGGTCTTTTGCTGGCGCTGCTTTTCACCGGCTACGCAATGATCCGCTGTTTGATCAACCCCGCGCTCGGACCGGCTCTGCCGATAGAGGAACGACCGACCAGCATGCGCGAGGTGTGGATGCAGTTCCTGACCGGTCTGGTGCCGCCCGCGGCATTGGTGATGTCGGCACTGGGCAGCATCGTCTTTGGCCTTGCCACACCCAGCGAAGGGGCGGCTTGCGGTGCACTGGGCGCGCTCATGCTGACGGCGGCGTATCGGCGCCTGACGTGGACAAATCTGATCGACGCGCTGATAAAAACGCTCGAGATTTCGGTGCTGATCCTGTTTCTCGTTGCGGCGTCGAATTTTTTCGGGGCGGTATTCGCGCGCCTGGGCACGCCGACGCTGCTGACCGATCTGCTGCTGGCGCTCGACCTCGGCCCATACATGACGTTGTTCATCATCATGGCAATCATCTTCCTGCTCGGATGGCCGCTGGAGTGGGTGCCGATCGTGCTGATCGTCGTGCCGTTCTTGCTGCCGCTCGTGCGCAGCCTCGGGTTCGACGTTGCATGGTTCGGGATTCTGGTCGCAGTGAACCTGCAGACGGCGTGGCTGTCACCGCCCGTCGCGATGTCCGCTTATTTTCTGAAAGGCGTTGTGCCGCAGTGGGATCTGACCGACATCTACAAGGGGATGATGCAGTTCATGGGTCTGCAACTGATCGCGCTGGTGCTGATCATTGCGTTTCCACAGATTGCTCTGTGGTTGCCGCAGTATCTCTACGGGAAGTGACGCGATGGCGATCGAGTACCTGAAGAAGGCCGCCAAGACGCCCGAGACCGAGTCGGGCGAGGCGCGCAAGGTCGTCGACAAAATGCTCGCCACGATCGCGCGCGAGGGGGAGGCGGCTGTACGCGAGTATGCGCAGAGGCTCGACGGATGGAGCGGCGACATCGTGGTCACTAATGAGGAAGTTGAGCGGCGTACGCAAGCGATCGACGCGGCGGTCAAGCGCGATATCGAGTTTGCGACGGCGCAAGTGCGGCGCTTCGCGCAAGCGCAGTGCGAATCGATGCAGGAGTTCTCGCTCGAAGTTCAGCCCGGCCTCATCACAGGCCAGCGGCTGATTCCGGTGAATGTCGCCGGCTGCTACGTGCCGACCGGCCGCTACGCCCACATCGCCTCCGCCTACATGACCATCGCGACAGCCAAGGCCGCGGGAGTGCCGACCGTGATCGCGTGCTCGACGCCGTATCAGGGCGAGGGCATTCACCCGCAGGTGCTGTACGCAATGAAAGTCGCGGGTGCGGACGTGATGATGACGCTCGGCGGCGTGCAGGCGATCGCCACGCTCGCGTACGGGCTTTTCACCGGCAAGCCAGCCGATATCATCGTTGGTCCCGGCAACAAATACGTGGCCGAAGCCAAGCGAGCGCTGTTTGGCGAAGTCGGTATCGACGTTTTCGCCGGCCCGTCGGAGGTCGCCGTTATTGCCGATGATTCGGCCGATGCAGCGCTCGTCGCCAGCGATCTTGTCGGCCAGGCCGAGCATGGGCATGAGTCGCCAGCGTGGCTTTTCACGACGTCGCGCACACTTGCGCAGGACGTCATGCAGCGCGTGCCGGCGCTGATCGACGCGCTGCCTCCGACCGCGCGAGACGCTGCCGGGGCGGCGTGGCGCGACTACGGTGAAGTGGTGCTTTGCGACAGGCGCGAAGAGATTGCTGGAGTCTCCGACCGCACCGCACCCGAGCACCTCGAAGTGCATGCAAAGGACCTCGACTGGTGGCTTGCGAATCTCACGTGCTACGGCTCGCTTTTTCTTGGCGAGGAAACTACGGTGGCGTTTGGCGACAAAGCTTCAGGCCCGAACCACGTACTGCCCACGCGCCGCGCAGCGCGCTACTCGGGCGGACTCTCGGCGCACAAATTCATCAAGACGGTGACGTGGCAACGCATGACGCGCGAGGCAAACCATGCGATTGCACCCGCTACGGCGCGTATCTCACGGCTGGAGGGAATGGAAGCGCACGCGCGCACTGCCGATGACAGGCTTGCGAAATATTTTCCCGACCAGCGCTTCGACCTCGGCGCGCGCATCGAGTCGTGACAGCACCCGAGCGCTTCGACCTGGGTGGTCTGGTCGCCCTGGTGACCGGCGCC
Source organism: Burkholderiaceae bacterium (assembly GCA_039931935.1). Lineage (GTDB taxonomy): Bacteria > Pseudomonadota > Gammaproteobacteria > Burkholderiales > Burkholderiaceae_F > JACCZX01. Next base: position 3,112 of record JBDTQZ010000104.1, read on the forward strand.
AGCTCAGGAATTGGACGCGAGATTGCACGTGCGCTGGCAGAAGCGGGCGCTGCCGTTGTGCTGGTCGCGCGACGAGCGCAACAACTTAGCGAGGCACAGCGTGAAATCGAGACAAGCGGCGCGCGAGCAGCCAAACTGAGTGCTGACCTATCGGATACCGCAGCGTTGCGCGAAGTCGCAGAACGCGCTTCATCGTTCTTCGGCGCACCGAACATCGTCGTCAACGCAGCGGGCATCAATATTCGCAAGCCGATGCTCGAAGTGAGCACGGCTGACTGGCAAGCCGTACTGGCGATCAACCTGGCGGCGCCATTCTTTCTGTCACAGGCATTGGCGCCTGCAATGATTGCGAAACGATGGGGACGCATCATCAACATCGCTTCGCTGCAATCGGTCCGGGCATTCCCGATGGGTGCGACCTACGGTGTCTCTAAAGGGGGAATCGCGCAGCTCACGCGTGCGCAGGCTGAAGCCTGGTCGCGGCACGGCGTGAATACGAACGCAATCGCACCGGGCTTCTTCGCAACCGAACTGACAGCGCCGGTTGTAAACGACACGGCGCGCTGGCAGAAGATGGCCGACAGCACGTTCGCGGGCCGTAATGGTGAGCTAAGCGACGTGCGCGGCACCGCAGTGTTTCTGGCAAGCCGTGCGTCGGATTACGTCACCGGCCAGACGATCTTTGTCGACGGCGGATTCTCGTCGGGCTGACCGGATCTGCCGGCCATCAAGTATCGTCTTCGTGCGCGCTCTGCCAGACGTCGTACGCCATCAGGATCACACCAATCGCGACCACCGCGCCCAATGCGAGTTCGTGCAGCTTCAGCACGATCGGGGTCAGGAACAGCAGCACGATGATGGCACCGATAATTCCAAGGACCAGCTTCAGCCACATCGGTTACTCCTTATCGTGGGCCGCGGCAGCGGTGCCAACGGCAGATTCGAGCCAGCGCGCCGTGCGCAGCAGGCGTGCATCGTCGCCGCACGCTCCAACAAGTTGCGCGCCGATCGGCAGCCCATTGGAGCCGTGCATCAGCGGCAGATTCAGCGCGGGCATTCCGCATAAAGTCCACAGCGTACAAAACACCGGACTCCCCGTCGTGGTAAGGCCACGCGGAGCAACGCCGCCAGCGGCCGGCGTCAGGATTGCATCGTACGACTGGAACAGCTCGGCAAAGCCCTGGTTCAGGATGTCGATGCGCGCCTTCGCGCGCTGATAGTCGACCGCGGAAACAGCGCGGCCGCGCTCGAGCAGTGCCCGCAGAACGTCGCTCAGCTGTGAGCGCCCGTGCTCGTAGTCGTGTTCGAGGTTCGATGCCATCTCGGCTTCCATGATGACCCGATGCCACGCCACGGCTTCGCGCGCGGACTCGGGCAGATCGACGGTGCGGCAGCGGTCGCCGAGCGCGCTTGCGAGTTCGGCAAACGCCTCGTGCGTCTCGGTGTCAGCCTCGTCCCACACCGGCGTGCGCACAAACGCAATCACCGGCGGCAGCGGCGGTGTTTCAGCGGCAACACGGCGCAGCGGCGGTTGGGCACGCGGCCGAGTATCGGGATCGCCGTCGTCGTAACCGATCAGTGTTTCTGCAGCCAGCGCGAGGTCGTCGATCGATCGTGCAAACACGCCGAGCTGATCGAGTGTGCGCGAAAGCCGCAGAACACCGGTCCGAGGAACGAGGCCGTGCGTGGGCTTGAAGGCGTGCACGCCGCAATATGACGCCGGCCGAATGACCGAGCCGTTGGTCTGCGTGCCGATTGCCAGCGGGACCATTTCTGCGGCGACTGCGGCGGCCGATCCGCTCGACGATCCGCCCGGCGTGTGTTCGCGATGATGCGGATTGCGAGTCTTGCCCGGCGAGAAATACGCAAACTCGGTGGTGACCGTCTTGCCCAACACTATCGCGCCGGCGGCACGCAGGCGCGCGACGACCACAGCGTCCTGCAGCGGCATGCGTCCCGCATGCAGCGGTGTGCCGTCCTCGGTCGGCATGTCGGCCGTATCGATGATGTCCTTGATTCCGACCGGAACACCGTGCAGGGCACCGAGTGCGCGTCCCTGCGCGCGACTGTCATCGGCGTCGCGCGCCTGCTGCAATACATGCTCGCGGTCGATGAAGGTCCACGCCTGAATGTCGCCGTCTACCTCGTCGATCCGTGCCAGGCAAGATTCGGCCAGGTCGACCGCGGAAAAATGGCCTTCGCGCAGTGCTTGCGCCATTTGCGTGGCGGTCATCCCATACCGGGTCGCGGTATCCATATCCTAGCGGCCGTAGAACACGCCCGGCAGCCAGAACACGAGCTCCGGGAAGATGTAGATCAGGAACATGGTGACGAACACCATTCCCAGGAACGGGAAGCAGCCGTTGAAAATCGTCATCAGCCGCACCGATGGCGGTGCGATGCCCTTCAGGTAATACGCCGACATCGCCATCGGCGGCGTCAGGAACGACGTTTGCAGATTGAGTGCCACCAGGATGCCGAAGAACATCGGGTCGATCCCGAAATGGGGCAACAGCGGCAGGAAGATCGGCACGAAGATGATGATGATCTCGCTCCACTCGAGCGGCCAGCCGAGCAGGAAGATGATGATCTGCGCCAGGATCAGGAACGTGATCGGGTTCAGATCCATTCCAAGAACGAAATTCTTGATCAGGCCCTCGCCACCCAGATACGAAAACACCGAAGAAAAAGTCCAGGACCCGACGAACAGAAAGCACACCATCGCGGTCGTGCGCGCCGTCAGGTACACCGCTTCGCGCAGCCGTCCCCACGTTAGCGCACGGTACGCGGCGGCGAGCACCATCCCTCCCATCGCGCCTACCGCGGCTGCCTCGGTTGGCGTAGCCAGCCCGAACAGGATCGATCCAAGCACCGCCAAAATCAGCGCCGCCAGCGGCACGAAGGCCTTGGCCAGCATCAAAAGGACCTTGCTCCACGGCACGTTGGAGTCCGCTTTCGATAATTTGGGCGCAAGTTTCGGATTCAGCGCCGCCCGAGTTATCACATAGACCATGTAAAGGCCGGCGAGCAGAAAGCCGGGTATCAGTGCGGCCGCATACAGCTTGACTACGGAGATCGCCGATGTTGCCGAATAGACGATCAGCATGATCGACGGGGGTATCAGAATCCCAAGCGTGCCGCCGGCGCAGATCACGCCGGCGCTCAGCTTCTCGTCATACCCGGCGCGCAGCATCACGGGAAACGCGAGCAACCCCATCAGCGTGACGACCGCGCCGACGATGCCGGTCGCGGTCGCGAACAGCGCGC
>JBDTQZ010000105.1:0-6376 GCA_039931935.1 Burkholderiaceae bacterium
ACAGTGAATTGGAGAACTTCATCGCCGCGCAGTCTGGTGTATCGACCGATTCCGAAGAGATCAACATCGCGCAAATTCTGCTGCGCGTGCCGGAGAATTCGCCAAGCGATCGCGTCGACGCAACGCGTACGCGCGCCGAGGAGTTGATCGCTCAGCTCAAAGACGGCGCTGATTTTGCGCGCGTCGCGGCGAGCTTTTCGAACGCGCCCGAAGCTCTACAGGGTGGCGAGCTGGGTTGGCGCAATACGGACCGTTTGCCTACGTTGTTCATTGATGCCATTAAAGGGCTCAAGCCCGGCGACGTCACGCCGGTGATCCGCAGCCCGAACGGCTTTCATATCCTGAAGGTCCTGGGAAGGCGCAGCGGTGTTGACAGCAAACTGGCGACCGGGCCAGTGCAGCAGACGCACGCGCGACACATCCTGTTGCGCGTGTCAGATCTGACGCCTGAGCCCGAGGTCAAGCGCAGGCTTGACGAGATGAAACAGCGGGTCGAAGCGGGACAGATCGAGTTCGGCACGCTCGCTCGCCTGCATTCGCTCGATCCGAGCGGCAGCCGAGGGGGCGACCTGGGTTGGCTGTATCCCGGCGACACAGTGCCGCAGTTCGAGAAGTCAATGAACGCACTGAAGCTCAACGAAATCAGCCCGCCAGTTCAGTCACCGTTTGGATGGCACTTGATACAGGTACTCGAGCGCCGCACCGAGCAGGCTTCATCAGACCGTGCAAGACAGCAGGCGCGGCAGGCGCTGCGCGATCGCAAAGCGGACGAGGCGTATCAAGACTGGATGCGGCAACTGCGCGACAAGACGTATGTCGAGTACCGGCTCGACGACCGGTCGTAGGTCCAGCGGCTCGCCTCGCATAGCGGTCACGACCGGCGAGCCCGCCGGTATCGGGCCGGAAATATCGCTGGCCGCGCTCGCTGTGGCCGGTGACACCGGCCACGATGCGCTCATTACGTTAATTGGTGACGGTGCGTTACTCGAGCAGCGCGCGCGGATGACCGAGATACCGTGGCCGGTCGCAGCAGACATCGAGCACGTGCCGCTGCGTACAGCGGCCATCGCGGGCCGGCGTGACTCGCGCAATGCGCATTACGTTCTGGCGACGCTTGATCGAGCGATCGCCGGGGCGATGGCCGGCGAGTACGACGCGATCGTGACCGCACCGGTGCAGAAGAGCGTCATCAACGATGCCCGAATCCCATTCACCGGTCACACCGAATATCTGGCCGAGCATACCGGCACGCCGCGCGTAGTGATGATGCTGGCCGGCGATACTGCGCACGGGCCACTGCGCGTCGCACTGGCAACGACGCACCTGCCGCTTGCATCGGTCGCGAGCGCGTTGAGCGTTGAGGGCGTCGCCGCCGTGCTAGGAATCCTGCTCGCCGAATTGCAATCGCGCTTCGGCATCGACACACCCCGCATAGTGGTCACCGGGCTGAATCCGCACGCCGGTGAAGGCGGCCACATGGGGCGCGAAGAAATCGAAATAATTGCGCCTGCTGTTGCGCGGCTGCGCAGCCAGGGTCATCAGGTCGATGGCCCGCTGCCGGCCGACACGGTGTTCGTGCCATCGCTGGTGCAGCGCTATGACGCGGTGCTCGCCATGTTTCACGACCAGGGGTTACCGGTACTGAAATACGCGACCTTCGGGCACGGCGTCAACGTCACGCTTGGGCTGCCGTTCGTTCGCACGTCGGTCGACCACGGTACGGCGCTCGATCTCGCCGGCACCGGCCGTGCAGATGCCGGCAGCATGCGGGCTGCGCTCAAGCTTGCGATCGAACTCGCGCGCCGCGCGTTACGTCAGCAGCAGGCAGCATGATGAGTGCGGCAGAGCCGCATCGAGCACGCAAGCGCTTTGGCCAGAACTTCCTGCATGACACCGGCGTCGTCGCACAAATCGTCGAGGCCATCGATCCGCGCCCAGGACAATCCATCGTCGAAATCGGCCCCGGTCAAGCCGCTCTTACCGGCGCGTTGATTGAGCGCACCGGTCACATCCGCGCGATCGAAATCGATCGTGACCTTGCTGCCCGATTGCGAGCGCGGTTTCCCTCGGAAAAGTTGACCTTGATCGAAGCCGACGCGCTGACTTTCGACTGGAGCGACATCGCAACAGGGCCCCTGCGTATCGTCGGCAATCTGCCGTACAACATTTCAACCCCGTTGCTGTTCGCGTTAATGCCCATTGCAACAAACGTGATCGATCAACACTTCATGCTGCAAAAGGAGGTGGTCGATCGCATGGTCGCCACACCCGGAGGCAAGACATACGGCCGGCTGTCGGTGATGCTGCAATTTCGTTATCGGCTTATCAAGCTTTTCGACGTGCCGCGTGGCGCATTCAAGCCCGCGCCACAGGTCACCTCGAGCGTAGTGCGAATGCAGCCGCTGGCCTCTAGCGAGCTTCCCAATGTTGACACGGAAGCATTCGCGCGTGTCGTTGCCGCAGCCTTCGGCCAGCGCCGCAAGACGCTGCGCAACGCATTGTCGGAGTTGCTCGATGCCGAGCAGATCACCGAAAGTGGCGTCGATCCACAAGCGCGTGCCGAGACGTTGGGGGTGCAGAGTTTCGTCGAACTGGCGCGTCGCTTGATTGCGCCTAGAAGGCTATAGCGGCGATCTCGACGCGCTTGATCTGATCGCGCGCAGCCTCAAAACCGGGAAGTAGGCGCGCAACCTCGTCCCAGAAGCGTGCGCCGTGGTTCAGCTCGCGTAGATGCGCCAGCTCGTGCGCGATCACGTAGTCGATCACCGCCGGTGCGAAATGCACCAGCCTCCAGTTGAGACGAACGCGCCCGTTGTGCGAGCACGATCCCCATTGTGTGCGTGCCGACGACAATCGCCAGCCGGCAAAGGGCTCAGGAACACGATCGCCAAAGCGCGCCAGGCGCTCGCCGATGATGCTTCGCGCCTGCGCCTGCAACCACGCCTGCAGCGCCTGCCGCACGTCGGCCTCGGGCGCCGCTATCGGCAACGCCAGACGTATCTCGTTTGCGTCGTGGTCGGCATCGGCTACCGATGAGCCCAATCGCAATGTCATCAGCTTGCCAAGATATCGCACGACACCACCCTCGGCGAAGCGAATTGCCGACTTCCGTACCCGCTCGCCCCACGCATGCCATTCAATCTGCTTCGCAAAAATCCATCGTTGATTTTCGACGATCGCCGATTCGATTTCCTTCAGCGCAACCGAGCGCGGCGCGCGAATCGTCAACCCGCGCTCATTGACTTGAAGTCCGATCGTGCGTCGTCGCACTCGATGCAGCCGATACACGAGGATCTGGTTAGCAACCGCCAGGCACCGCTCGGTTCCCGACGAAACTTGAAGCACAGGTATCGATTGCGGCGAATCGAACGCCAGCAGCGGCTGGTGACTCAAGCAGCCCCCGTCGCAGCATTTTCCACAACCCTGCCATTGGACGGCACATAGGGCGCGCTGTACCGATGCGGCGCGAGCCTGCGCATTTCCGATTCGATCCACGTCTCGACCAGCGCCGCAACCTCTTCCGCGCTCTTGCCGCTCGGGTCGATCGGCGGACCAATTGATACGGTGATCGTTCCGGATGTCTTGATGAATCTGCCCTTTGGCCAGAACTCCCCCGAGTTCACGGCGATCGGCACCGCCCATGCGCCGGTACGCACCGCGAGGCGTGCGCCCCCGGTCTTGTAGCGCCTGCTGGTGCCCGGCTTGGTGCGCGTTCCCTCTGGGAAAATGACAATCCACCACCCGCGTGCAAGGCGATCATTGCCCTGTTCGACGACCTGCTCGAAGGCATCCTGACCCTTGCTGCGATCAATGCTGATCATCTGCGCCGACGCAATACCCCAACCGAAGAACGGCACCCAGTTGAGCTCGCGCTTGTAGACAAATGTCAGGTCGCGGGGCATCGCGGTCGGCAGCCAAAACGTTTCCCACGTCGATTGATGCTTCGGCAACACGATCGCCGGCCCATCGGGCAGGTTATGCCAGCCTTCGACTTGGTACTTGATGCCGCAGATAACACGCGCGCCCCAGATCGCCATCGCAGTCCAGCGCGAGCACAGCCAATAGCGTGTGTGCACCGGAAAGAGCCAGCCGCTGAGAACGACGAACGACCACGGCACGACGACGATGAATAGGAATGCCAAGTACGCGAACGATCGCAGCCAAAGCATCGCTAGCTGCTCAGCTTGGAGATGTCGGCTACTCGATTCATCGTAGTGCGCAGCGCTGCGAGTAGGCCGAGCCGGTTCGCGCGAAGCTTGGCGTCGTCGACGTTGACCATGACTTCGTCGAAGAAGCGATCGACCGGCAACTTCAACGGTGCCAGCGATTTGAGCATGGCCGAATAATCTCCCGAGGCGTAAAGCTGCTCCGCCCACGGCCGCACCGCGCTGAACGCTTCTCCGAGCGAGCGCTCGGCCGGTTCGAGCAACAGTGCACTCTCGAACGCGGTCGGTACGTCGTCTGCCTTTTTCAGAATATTGCCAATTCGCTTGTTGGCTGCAGCCAAGCTTTCGGCTTCTGGTAAAGCCATGAATGCCCGCACGGCCGCTAACTGCTGCGGCACCTGATCGATGCGCTTCGGCTGCAACGTCAGCACGGCCTCGACTTGCTGCGGCGAGTATCCCTCGTCGCGCAACAAGCCGCGCAGACGCTCGTACAAAAACTGCAGTAGCTCGTCTTTGGGATTCGCAAACGCGGCAACGCTTCGGAAGGGTTGGGCTGCGATCAGCAATAACACGTCGAGCGGAATCGCGAGTTGCCTCTCGATTAGCAAACGCAATACGCCGAGCGCGTGTCTGCGCAATGCGAACGGGTCCTTTTCGCCGGTTGGCTTTTCGCCCACTCCGAATAGACCCACCAGCGTTTCGAGCTTGTCGGCGAGCGCCACACACATGCCAACGGTCGTCTCGGGAAGTGTGTCGCCCGCAAATCGGGGGGAGTAGTGTTCGCGAATCGCCGACGACACCGCGACGGCTTCACCGTCGTGCTGCGCGTAATACTCGCCCATCACGCCCTGCAACTCGGGAAACTCGCCGACCATCAAGGTACGCAAATCGGCCTTGGCCAGCCGTGCGGCGCGCTCGGTCATGGCGGGATCGACTCCGAGCTCTTTCGCAATGCCCACCGCGATCGCGATGATGCGCTCAACGCGCTGCAGTTGCGAGCCAAGCTTGCCGTGATAAACGACGTGCGCCAATCCGGGCACACGACTCTCGAGTGTTTGCTTGCGGTCCTGATCGTAGAAAAACTTGGCGTCTGCCAATCGTGCTCGCACCACACGTGCGTTGCCCGCGCGAATCGCGGCGCCGCCATCGGTCGCTTCAATATTCGACACGAGCAGGAAGCGATTGGTGAGCTTGCCCGTGCGACCGTTCAGAGCGAAGTACTTCTGGTTTTGCTGCATCGTCAGCAGCAGGCACTCAGGCGGCACCGACAGGTATTCCACGTCGAACGTCGAGTCGTATACGATCGGCCACTCGACCAGGGCAGTGACTTCGTCGAGTAGGTCGGCCGGAACGACCGGTTGCGCATCGTGTTTGGTTGCCTCTGCGAGTAGAAGTGATTCGATCTTCGCGCGCCGTTCGTCGAACGAAGCGATCACGTACCCTTCGTCGAGCAGCTGTTCGGCATACGTGTCGGCAGCGAGCACCGCCAACGTGCCGGGTGCCAGAAAGCGATGCCCCTGCGTCTTGGTTCCCGCTAGCAGGCCGAGCGCATGCACCGGCACGACCGCGTGCCCATGCATCGCAATCAGTCGATGCGCAGGGCGCACGAACCGAGTGGTCGTTTCGCCGTCGGCTAGCTGGTAGCTCATCATCTTTGGAATCGGCAGCGCGGCGATCGTGGCTTCAATCACGGGCTGCAGCGCTGAAATCAGTAACTCCCCAAGCTTGTGTCCCTCGTAGACCAGCATCTCCTGCTTGCCGTCGCTTTCGCGCTGCAGTCTCTTGACGTCGGCTTCAATGCCGAGCGCCGCAAGCTTCTTTTGCAACGCCGCAGTCGCCTTGCCTTTGGCGTCGAGCCCGACAGCGACGGGTAACAGTTTCTGGCGAAACGGCGTGTCCGCCGACTTCTTCGCCACGTACGTCAAGTGCACCGCAAGCCGGCGCGGCGATCCGTACGCGGTCATCACACTTTGTGCCGACACGAATCCGCGCGCGCGCAGACCGGTCTCGATACCTGACGCGAACGCTCCGGATAAGCTCTTCAGCGCTTTCGGAGGCAGCTCCTCGGTTTGAATTTCAACGAGCAGCGACGCCGTCACGCGGGTACCTTGGGAGGGGGATTTTCCAACATAGGAAAGCCGAGACGGGCGCGCGAGTCGTAGTAGCTCTGCGCGACCAGACGCGACAGCGTTCTGATGCGGCCGATGTAG
>JBDTQZ010000106.1:0-6353 GCA_039931935.1 Burkholderiaceae bacterium
AGGACGAGGACGTGTGCCTGCACTGCGGCCTGTGCGCCGAGCGCTGCCCGACCGGCGCTTGGGATATGCAAAAGTTTCTGCTCGAGATGACCGTGGCGGGACGCGATTGCCGGCCGCGGCCTGCTTCTACCGTTAGAGTGGCAGCATGAACGCACCCGATAGAGCGGCCGCTGCTTCCGCGACGCGCACTTCGCGCATCCAGGCGGTGAATGATTTCGTCATCAAGTTTGCCAACGTCAACGGCTCGGGGTCGGCGTCCGCCAATGAGTTGTTTGCGCGCAGCATTCTGCGAATGGGCGTTCCGGTCTCACCGCGCAATATTTTCCCGTCGAACATTCAGGGCCTGCCGACCTGGTACGAAGTGCGGGTCACCGAGCAGAGCCATCTCGGCCGTCGTGGCGGCGTCGATCTGATGGTGGCGATGAATCCGCAGACGTGGGAAAAGGACATCGCGGAGATCGAGCCCGGTGGCTATCTGATGTACGACAGCACGAAACCGCTTGCGGCGGCGAAGCTGCGTGCCGATATCAACCTGATCGGTGTGCCGCTGACGGATATCGCCGCGAGCAAGTATGTCGACGCCAAAGAGCGGCAGCTGCTAAAAAACATCATGTACATCGGCGTGCTGACCGAGTTACTCGGTATCGAACCCGAAGTGATCGCGCAGCTGCTGGGCGAGCAATACAAAGGCAAGGATCGATTGATCAAGCCGAACCTCGACGCCTTCATGACGGGACTGCATCACGCCCGGGAGCGCCTCGAAGACGCAATTGATTTACGAGTCGAGCGGCGCGAAGCAGTCGGCGAGCGCATCTTCATCGAAGGCAATGCAGCGGCGGCCTTGGGCTGCGTGTACGGCGGTGCCACCGTCTGCGCGTGGTATCCGATCACGCCTTCGTCCTCGCTGGCCGAAGCGTTTCAGAAGTACTGCGGTAAGTATCGCGTCGACAAAGCAACCGGCACCAACAGATTCGCGATCGTCCAGGCCGAAGACGAGCTGGCGTCGATTGGGATCGTCATCGGCGCCAGCTGGAACGGAGCACGTTCGTTTACGGCAACCTCCGGACCCGGCATTTCGCTGATGAGCGAGTTCATCGGGCTCGCATATTTTGCGGAGATTCCGGCAGTCATCATTGACGTGCAGCGCGGCGGACCGTCGACCGGCATGCCGACTCGAACGCAGCAGTCGGACCTGCTTGCGTGCGCGTATGCGTCGCACGGAGATACGAAGCATGTGCTGCTGTTTCCGGAAGATCCGTACGAGTGCTTCGAGTTTGCTGCGGCATCGCTCGACCTGGCGGAGCGGCTTCAGACGCCAATTTTTCTGATGAGCGATCTGGACATCGGCATGAATCACCGCTTGTGTGCACCGTTAAAGTGGGACGACAGCCGCCAATACGATCGCGGCAAGGTGATGAGCGAGGCGGAACTTGAGGCGGGCCGCGATTTCGGGCGATATCTCGACGCCGACGGCGACGGCATTCCTTCGCGCACTCTTCCCGGTACGCACACCACGCGCGGCGCGTACTTCACGCGCGGAACGACGAAGGATGCGTACGCCCGCTATTCCGAAGCCGGTCCGGACTACATCGATAACATGGAGCGGCTGCTGAAGAAGCTTGCGACCGCGGCGAAGCTCGTTCCGCAGCCCGTGATCGTTAACGGCGCGAAGAAGACCACACACGGCGTCATCTACTACGGCTCGACCAGCCCGTCGATGAACGAAGCGATCGACAACTTGGAGCGGCAAGACGTTTACCTGGATCGGCTGCGAGTGCGGGCATTTCCGTTTGCGCCGTCGGTCAAGAAGTTCATCGCGGACCATGAGTCGGTGTTCGTCGTCGAACAGAATCGCGACGGACAGTTGCGCTCGATGCTAATCAACGAATTGCAGATCGACCCGGCGCGGCTGGTGGCGGTGTTGCACTACGACGGCACGCCGATCACCGCGCGTTTTATCGTCAATGCGATTGCATCGCGCGTGCGCGGTGCCAATGTGCTGCCGATCAAGTCCGGCAAGGCAGCGTAATGACCTATCTCGCGAAACCGAAACTGCGTCATCCCACGCTGCCGGCCAATCGGCTCGGCTACACGCGACGCGACTACGAAGGGAAGATCTCGACCTTGTGCGCCGGGTGTGGCCACGATGCCATCTCTGCCGCGATTGTGCAGGCGTGCTGGGAGCTGGCGATCGAGCCGCATCGCGTTGCCAAGTTGTCCGGCATCGGCTGCTCGTCGAAGACGCCCGATTACTTCCTCGGCGCCTCGCACGGCTTCAACTCGGTGCACGGGCGCATGCCGTCAGTATTGACGGGCGCCAACTTGGCAAATCGCGACTTGCTTTACCTGGGCGTCTCCGGCGACGGCGACTCGGCATCGATCGGGCTCGGCCAGTTCGCGCATCTAATCCGGCGCGGCGTCAACATGACGTACATCGTCGAGAACAACGGCGTCTACGGCCTTACCAAAGGTCAATTTTCGGCGACAGCCGATCAAGGGTCGAAATCCAAGCGCGGCGCAGTCAATCGAGACGCACCGATCGACATGGTCGCCATCGCGCTGCAACTCGGCGTGACCTACGTCGCGCGCAGCTTTTCCGGCGACAAGGATCAGCTGGTGCCGTTGATCAGAGGCGCGTTGAGCCATCGCGGCGCAGCGTTGATCGACGTTTTAAGTCCCTGTGTCGCGTTCAACAATCATCCGGGCAGCACCAAGAGTTACGACTACGTACGCGAGCACAACGACGCGGTCAATCGTCTCGACTTCATGCCGCAGCGTGAGTCGATCGGCGCCGACTATGCGCCGGGTGAGGTCTTTGAAGTCGTGCAACACGACGGCAGCCGCCTGCGGCTGCGCAAGCTCGACGACACCTACGACGCTGGCGATCGTCTGGGCGCCATTAACCATATTCATGTGCATCAGGCGCGCGGCGAGATCGTGACTGGATTGCTGTACATCGATCCCGAGGCCGATGATCTGCACGACCACCTCGCGACCTCCGCCACACCACTGAACCAGCTGACCGAAGCCGACCTTTGCCCCGGCGCCGCGGCGCTGCAGGCGCTGAACGCCGAGCTGCGTTAGCTTCACGTCTTGTTCACCACCGGTTCCGCGAATTTTCACGCGGCGCCGCGACTATCTCAGCTCCCATGTTCACTGGAGTTCCTCGTGTTCAAACCACCGCGCAACTCGCTACTTCTGAAGTCCGTCGTCATTGGCCTGCTTGCGATCCTGATGCTGATCCCGCTGCGCATGGTCGAGGGATCGATCGCCGAACGCGCATCACGGCGTGCGGAGGCCATTGCAAGCGTGCAAGCAAGCTTTGCTGGACCACAGACCGTTGGATTGCCCTTTGTTGTCTGGCCTTACGTGGAACAGTGGTCCGAGGAAACCTTCGATGCAGCCAATCGCGTGCGACCAAGCACGGGGCCATCATCATCGCCCTCGCATTTGGAGCGATGTTTCTGTTCGATATGCTGCGCTCGCTGAACGCGCACCCGTTGCAGTACGGATTCCTCGGCTTGGCGCTCGTGATCTTTTTCCGCTTGTTATTGAGCTTGTCCGAACACATTGCATTCGGCCTCGCCTATTCAATTGCGGCGTCGGCGTGCACCTTGCTTATCACGTACTACCCGAGCTACGTGTTCGCAGACAGAACGCCAGCGCTCGGGTTCGGCGCGGCGTTGGCATCGATGTACGTGACAATCTATTCAATTCTGATTGCCGAAGGTACGGCGTTGTTGATGGGCAGCGTGCTTCTGTTTGTCGTGCTCGCAGCTGCGATTATCGTGACGCGCCAGATCGACTGGAGAAACATGAGCCGGGGAGCGAAGACCGATCTCACTTAGCGCCGAAGCGGCCGAAACAAGCACTGCCAGCCGCGCTAAAGTGCGGCGATGCGAAAGTTCGCAACCAATGCGAGGAAGGCGCTCCGGCATCCGGTCGACTTCTCGCTTGCAGTGCTCAAACAGTTTCGCGCCAACCAGGGGTTGTTGCTGGCGGGCGCGGTTGCTTACTACACGTTGCTATCGCTGGTGCCGCTGCTGATCCTGGTCGTGCTGGCGCTCACGCACATTTTTGATGAGGCGCTGGTACTCAACTCGATTGGCACCTATCTTGAATTTGTCGTTCCCGGCCAATCGGGCGCATTGGTCGGCGAACTGCGCAACTTCCTAATGCACCGTGAGCTCGTCGGCTGGTTGCTGCTGGCATTGATGCTGTTTTTCAGCACGCTCGCGTTCACCGTGCTTGAAAACGCGATGTCGGTCATTTTCTTCCATCGCGTCACCGTTCGGCGACGTCACTTCCTGGCCTCGGCCGTGATGCCGTATCTGTTCATCCTGTCGCTCGCCGTGGGGCTGATGATCATTACCGTCGTATCGGGCGCACTCGGCCGGTTGGGAACGCATGCGGTTGTCATTCTTGGCGAGTCTCGCCCGCTGGACGAGTTCTCGGCGAAGTTGTTGTACCTGGTGGGCGTTGGAGGAGAAATCTTGCTGTTGACCGCGATCTACCTGGTGATGCCCGTCGGGCGATTGTCGTGGCGTCACGCTTTGATCGGCGGCACGGCCGCGGCGATGCTGTGGGAGATCACCCGGCACATCCTGGTCTGGTACTACTCCACCATATCGCAGATTCAGGTGGTCTACGGCTCGCTGACGACATCGATTGCGGTGCTGTTGAGCGTCGAGATCGGCGCGATTGTTCTGCTGCTGGGCGCGCAGGTGATTGCCGAGTACGAACGCATCGGCTACGAGCCGATTGCAACCAAAGCGAAACCGATGCAGGCGGAAAAAGCGTAGCTACGCCGCCTGTCGCATCTCGATCGGTTTCACGTCGCGCCGCGTGGCGCCGACGAACAGTTGGCGCGGCCGGCCGATCTTGTACTCAGGGTCGCCGATCATTTCGTTCAGCTGCGCAATCCAGCCGACCGTGCGCGCCAGTGCAAAGACCGCAGTGAACAGCGGCACCGGAATGCCGATCGCCTTCTGCACGATGCCGGAGTAGAAGTCGACGTTTGGATAGAGCTTGCGGCTGACGAAGTACTCGTCCTCGAGCGCGATTTTCTCGAGCGCCATGGCGAGCTTGAACAGCGGATCATTCTGCAGGCCCAGCTCGTTCAGCACCTCGTGACACGTCTCGCGCATTAACTTGGCGCGCGGATCGTAGTTTTTGTAGACGCGGTGGCCGAAGCCCATCAGCCGAACCTCGGAGTTCTTGTCCTTCACCTTGGCAATGAACTCGCCGATCTTGGCGATGCCACCGTTGTGCTGGAGCTCGTACAACATGCCGAGCGCGGCCTCATTGGCGCCGCCATGCGCGGGCCCCCACAGGCAGGCAACGCCGGCCGCGATCGCGGCGAACGGGTTCGTACCCGACGAAGCACACAGCCGCACCGTCGATGTCGAAGCATTTTGCTCGTGGTCCGCATGCAGGATAAAAATACGGTCCATCGCTCGCACCAGCACGTCGTTGACCTTGTACTCCTCGCAAGGGGTTGCAAACATCATCCTCATGAAATTCGCCGCGTACGTCAGCTCGTTGCGGGGATAAACGTACGGCTGGCCAACGGTGTACTTGTAGGCCATCGCGACCAGCGTCGGCATTTTTGCAATCAGCCGATGCGCCGAGATTTCTCTCTGGTGCGGATCGTTCAGGTTCATCGAGTCCGGGTAAAACGCAGACATCGCGCCTACAAGGCCGGTCATCACAGCCATCGGATGCGCGTCACGCCGAAATCCGCGCAGGAAAAATTGCATTTGCTCGTTCACCATCGTGTGGTACCTGACAGTCTTGTCGAACTGCTCCTTCTGCGTGGCGGTCGGCAGCTCGCCATACAGCAGCAGATAGCACGTCTCCAGGTAATCGCACTGCGTCGCCAGTTGCTCGATCGGATAGCCGCGATACAGCAGCTCACCCTTATCGCCGTCGATGTAAGTGATCGACGACGCGCATGCCGCGGTTGACATGAAGCCCGGGTCGTAGGTGAACTTGCCGGTCTTTGCATACAGCTGGCGTATGTCAATGACCTCAGGGCCGATCGTGCCCTGGTAAATCGGCGACTCGAGCGGTGCCGCTCCGTCGGAAAACGTCAGCGTGGCATTTTTGTTCGAGGAATCGAGCGCCATGATCTCCGTCCTGATTAATTTCAACTGGCGCGTAGCCGGTCCAGCATCGCGCGCACGTCGGGAATGTCGAGCGCGGCAGGCAACTCGCAGCGCGCCAGAAGTAAATCGAGCAGTTCGTTTTCTGGAAGGTCGAGCAATACCTCGAACGAGACCATTTCATCACTGGTCATCTGATCGCAGTGGCGTTCGAGAGTTCCGCGCAGGCCCGAATCAGCCACGCCGGCG
>JBDTQZ010000107.1:0-6327 GCA_039931935.1 Burkholderiaceae bacterium
CGCGGTATTGATTGCGAGACCATCCGAGTCGTGAACCTCCGGACGAAAATCTTCGGACGGCGCGCGCTGGTTCTCGCCAAAGAAATACATCGACGTCAATGGTGCGAACGCAAGCTTCGCCACGGGCTCACGCAAATACAGTCGCGACTGCACTTCAGTGACCGTCTCCTCGCCGGGCCGGATCGTGAAGCGATATGCACCGGTGGCACGACGCGAGTCGAGCAGCGCGTACATCACGAGCTGACGCGACCCGCTGGCCGGCCGCTCAATCCAGAATTGCTCGAAGCGGGGAAATTCTTCGCCGCTGCGCTCGGCCGTGTCGATCGCGAGACCGCGCGCGGAGGCGCCGTAGCGCTGGCCCTGGCCTAGAGCACGAAAGTAACTCGCGCCGAGAAACGAAACGAGCTCGTCCTTATAGCCAGGCGCACTAGGCACGGCGTTGAGCGGAAAGTGAATGCGAAATCCCGCAAAACCCAGTTTGCCGAGCTGCGATCGGTCGATCTTGTTCTTGCCGTAGTTAAATGCAGCCGGGTCGAAATTGACCTCGCTGACTTCCTTTCCCACGACCTCGTAAATTCGAATCGGCTGGTCGAAGATCCCGCCCAGATGAAAGAACTGGATTTCGAACGGCAGCTTTTGCGCGCGCCACAGCGATTGGGCCGGGTCGAAGCGAATGTCGCGTGTCTGGTTGTAGCTCAGGTCCTTGAGTTGCTTCGGCAACACAAACGCCGGCCTCGTGTAGGGTCGATTGGCCAACTCGCGCGCTCGCCGATCGACGTCAGCAAAGCCAAACGCGTGCGCAGCCGGCGCCGTCGCAGCGAACAGGAATGCAAGAGCTGCAAGCCAGAGAGCCCGGGTCATTGGAATAATTGCACGCCGAGTGGCGTGGCACTGGCTAAAGCAAGGTAGATGCCTAGGTGTGTTTAACGACCTGATTTCCAAGGAGGATCATGCGATTCGTTCGATTGGCTGGTGGAAACAAGGTGCCCGCCCTGGGCCTCGGAACCTGGCGCATGGGGGAAAGCGCGCGAGCGCGCACGACCGAGATCATCGCTGTCAAGACCGCGTTGCAGATCGGCTACCGGCTCATCGACACTGCGGAGATGTACGGCGACGGCGGCGCCGAAGAGGTCGTGGGCACCGCGCTTCAGGACGAGCTGCAATCCAGGACCGTCACGCGGGAAGAGCTGACGATCGTTTCGAAGGTGCTGCCCAGCAACGCCAGCCACGCGGGTGTGATGCGCGCCTGCGAACGCAGTCTGAAACGTTTGAGGCTCGATGTCATCGACGTTTATCTGCTGCACTGGCGCGGTTCAACGCCGCTAAGCGACACCGTTGCCGCATTCGAGCAGCTGCGCAGCGAAGGCCATATCCGTCAATGGGGTGTCAGCAACTTTGACACGGCAGATATGAAGGAGCTGTGGTCGCTTCCGACTGGCTCTCACTGCGTGACCAATCAGGTCTACTACTCGGCCAGTAAGCGGGGTGTGGACTTCGACCTGCTGCCGTGGCAACGAAATCATGGAGTGGTGACGATGGCGTACTCGCCGATCGATCAGGGCGCGCTGGCGCGCGACACGGCCTTTGCGGCCATCGGCCAGCGCTACGGCATCAGCGCATCGAGTGCCGCGCTCGCCTGGGTGCTACGACAACCGGACATGATTGCGATTCCGATGTCCACAAGCGCGCCGCATCTGCGCGAAAACTTTGCAGCCGCAAGCGTCGACTTGACGCCGGAAGATCTGGCGCAGGTTGACACAGCATTTCCGCCGCCCAAGCGCAAGCGCCCGCTGGCAACGACCTAGCGTTAATCCAGCGTCAGGTTGCGCTGCTTGATCAGTGCATGCCAGCGCGCCGTTTCACTTTTGATGTACGCCGCCATCTGCTCCGCGGTACTTGGAATCGGCTCGAGCCCGAACTCCTGCAATTTGCGGGTCACCTCTGGCGTTGTGATCGCGCGATTCAGTTCGCTCGTCAATTTTGCAGCCACTTCACGCGGCGTTGCGGCGGGCACAGCCATCCCCTGCCACGCGTACACCTCAGTGTCGCGAATGCCCTGCTCCTCCAGCGTTGGCACATTCGGAAGCACGGCGAGGCGCTGGCGGCTCAGCACGCCGAGCGGCACCAACTTGCCGGCGCGGATGTGCTGTAACCCGACGGCCGTGTCGATCACCATCACCGGCAACTGATTACCGAGTACGTCCTGCACCGCGGGCGCGGCACCACGGTACGGAATGTGAACGATGAATGCGCCGGTGCGGTCCTTGATCAGCTCCATTGCGAGATGATGCGGACTGCCGGCGCCGACCGACGCATACGACAGCTTCCCGGGATCTTTCTTCGCGGCATCGACGAGATCGCGCATCGTCTTGAAGCCGGTTAAAGGATTCACAACGACAATCAACGGAAAGCGCGCCATCAATCCGATCGGCGCGAAGTCTTTCGCCGGGTCGTAGGGCACTTTCTTGTATAGCGCCGTGTTGAAAACGAATGTGCCGTTGTCACCGCTTAACAGCGTGTAGCCGTCAGCAGTGCCGCGCGCCACCGCCTCGGCGCCGATCATCGTCGCGGCGCCAGGGCGATTCTCGATGACAAAAGGCTGGCCCAGCTGTTTTTCCATCTGTGCACCCACCGTTCGCGCCAGGAAATCGGATCCGCCGCCCGGCGGATATGGCACGATCCAGCGCACCGGCTTGGCCGGGTACGTTTGCGCGAAGACGGTGCTTGACGGCGCCAGCGTGACGGCGGCCATGCTCGCGAGAACACGACGACGGGCACTACGCGATATGCGATCGGTCATCGTTTGTCTCCGGCACGGGCGAGCGCCAATATACTTCCTGTGATCTCACCGACGAACTGCTGATGCAAACTCCCGTCCTCGAACTATTTCATCCCGCCGTCCAGGCGTGGTTCACCTCGGCCTTTGCCGCGCCGACCGGCGCGCAGGCAGACGCGTGGCCGGCGATCAAGGCAAACCAACACGCATTGGTCGCTGCGCCAACCGGATCGGGCAAAACGCTGGCGGCGTTTCTCGCAGCGATCGACGCCTTGATGCGCGAAGGTGTCGAGCATGGCCTGCGCGACGAGACGCACGTGGTTTACGTGTCTCCGCTGAAAGCATTGTCGAATGACATCCAGAAAAATCTCGAGGCGCCGATTGCCGGCATTCGCGCTGAGCTCGAACGGCTGGGACTGCCCGATGTCGACATTCGCACATTCGTGCGCACCGGAGATACGCCGCAGGGCGAGCGCGAGAAGATGCGGCGGCGTCCTCCGCACATCGTCGTCACGACTCCCGAATCGCTGTACATCCTGCTGACCAGCGCGTCG
Organism: Burkholderiaceae bacterium; assembly: GCA_039931935.1. Lineage (GTDB taxonomy): Bacteria > Pseudomonadota > Gammaproteobacteria > Burkholderiales > Burkholderiaceae_F > JACCZX01. The sequence goes on from JBDTQZ010000107.1 coordinate 3,331, forward strand.
GGCCGCAAGATGCTGTCGACCACGCGCACCGTGATCGTCGACGAGATCCACGCGATCGCGCCAAACAAGCGCGGCGCACATCTCGCGCTATCGCTCGAGCGGCTGCAGGCGCTGGCGGGACGCGAGCTCGTGCGCGTCGGATTGTCCGCCACGCAGAAGCCGATCAGCGAGATCGCAAAGTTCCTGGTCGGGGCCAATGCAGATTGCACGATCGTCGACACCGGCCACGTGCGGCGGCGCGATCTGGCGATCGAGCTTCCACCCTCACCTCTCGAAGCGGTGATGTCGGGTGAGGTTTGGACGCAGGTGTACGACCGGCTTGCCGCGCTCGTGCGCGAGCACCGGACGACATTGATCTTCGTCAACACGCGTCGGCTTGCCGAGCGCGCCGCGCGTCATCTGTCCGAACGGCTGGGCAATGAAAACGTCGCCGCGCATCACGGCAGCCTCGCGCGCGACAAACGGCTTGATGCCGAGCAACGATTGAAGCGCGGCGAGCTGCGCGCGCTGGTGGCGACGTCATCGCTCGAGCTCGGTATAGATATCGGCGATGTCGATCTCGTCTGTCAGATTGGCTCGACACGTTCGATCGGTGCGCTGCTGCAGCGCGTAGGCCGCTCCGGGCACTCGATTGGTGGCACGCCTAAAGGTCGATTGTTTCCGTTATCGCGTGACGAGCTGTGCGACTGTGCCGCCCTACTCGACTCGGTGCGGCGCGGCGAGCTCGACCACATCGTCGTGCCGGAAAAACCGCTGGACATTCTGGCGCAGCAGATCGTCGCCGAAGTCGCGTTGCAGGAATGGAAACAGGATGAGCTACTGGCGCTGTATCAACGTGCTTATCCGTACCGGAACGTCACACGCGAGGAATTCGACGAGCTGGTGCTGATGCTGTCGGATGGATTTCACACGCAGCGAGGGCGGCGCAGTGCGCATCTGCACCATGACGCGGTCAATGGCGTGTTGCGCGGTCGGCGCGGAGCGGCGCTCGCCGCCGTTACATCAGGCGGCGCCATTCCGGATACCGCCGATTACACGGTGATGCTTGAGCCGCAAGCGCAAGTGGTCGGCACGGTGCACGAAGACTTTGCGGTGGAAAGCCTTCCGGGCGATGTGTTTCAGCTCGGCAATACGTCGTATCGCATCCTGCGAGTCGAGCGCGGCACCGTCAGGGTCGAGGATGCGAAAGGCACGCCGCCCAGCATTCCATTCTGGCTCGGCGAGGCGCCGGGGCGCACGACAGAAGCCTCGCAATCGCTATCGCGGCTGCGCGCAACGATTTCAGCGAAGATCGACGAAGGCGGGCGCGACGCTGCCGTGGCGTGGCTCACCGAGTCGGTGCAGATCGATCTCGTCGCGGCAGGACAGATAGTTGATTATCTTGCCGCCGCCAAGGCGGCGCTGACCGAACTGCCCACCTGCGACACCGTCGTTCTCGAACGATTCTTCGACGAATCGGGCGGCATGCAGTTGATCGTTCATGCACCTCTGGGCAGCCGCATCAATCGTGCGTGGGGTCTGGCGCTGCGCAAGCGGTTTTGCCGAAAATTCGATTTCGAATTGCAGGCCGCCGCAACCGAGGACGCGATCGTGCTGTCGCTTGCGAGCAGCCACAGCTTTCCGCTTGCGGACGTCGCGCATTATTTATCGGCCAAGACCGTGCGGCCCCTGCTGGTGCAAGCGCTGCTCGATGCGCCGATGTTCGGCACGCGGTGGCGCTGGAACGCAGGATTCGCGCTGGCGCTGCTGCGTTTTCGCGGCGGCCGCAAAGTCGCTCCGCAATTGCAGCGTATGGCGTCCGAGGATTTGCTGGCCTCGATTTTTCCTGATCAAGTGGCGTGCGGCGAAAACATCGTCGGCGACCGCGAGATACCCGATCACCCGCTGGTGCGGCAGACGATCGACGATTGCCTGCATGAAGCGATGGATATCGACGGACTCGAGCGCGTGCTGAGCGCGATCGAGCACGGCCGGATCAAGGTGCTGGCGCGCGACCTTACCGAACCGTCGCCGCTTGCGCTCGAAATTCTGACCGCTCGACCGTATGCCTATCTGGACGATGCACCGCTGGAAGAACGGCGCACGCAGGCAGTACTCGCGCGTCGCTGGATCGACCCCGAAACCGCGGGCGATCTCGGCAAGCTCGACGCCGATGCGATCCGCCGCGTGCGCGAGGAAATGTGGCCCGAGCCGCGCAGCGCAGACGAGCTGCACGATGCGCTGATGAGCTTTGGTTTTCTGAGTCAAGCGGAGGTCGATGCGCAGCCTGAATGGCGAGCATTGATGGATGAACTCGCGGCGGCGAAGCGGGCGACTCAAATCATGCAGCGCGTGAACGCAGAAAACGTCGCAGTCTGCGTCGCCGCCGAGCGCCTGCCCGAATTCGACGCATTGCTTCCGTTGGCTGACCACACGCCATCGATTGAGGTACCCACCCAGTACCAGAAGACGTGGACGCGCGACGAGGCGATCGTTGACATCCTGCGCGATCGCTTGCAAGGGTTGGGGCCGGTGACAGCAGATATTCTTGCCGCGCCGCTTGGCTTGCCGGCGACTGAAGTCCAAGCAACGCTGGCGCGACTCGAAGCCGAAGGCTCGGTAATGCGTGGCCAGTTCAGTCCCGACGCCAAGGAGATTGAATGGTGCGAGCGGCGCCTACTGGCGCGCATTCATCGCTACACGGTGAATCGGCTGCGGCGCGAAATCGAACCGGTCGAAGCGCGCGACTTCGTGCGCTTCCTGTTCGAATGGCAACGAGTCGCACCGGAAGCGCGGGTTGAAGGCGCAGATGCGGTGGCCAACATCGTTTCGCAGCTCGAAGGTTTCGAAGCGCCGGCTGCTGCGTGGGAAACCGAGATTCTTCCTGCGCGCGTCAACGAATACGATCCAGCGTGGCTGGACGAGCTAAGCCGCGCCGGCAGAGTCGTGTGGACGCGCATCGCGCCGCTCAGTATGAAGACTGGCAGCGCAAGCGGCGAACGCGCGCCGAGTCCCGTG
>JBDTQZ010000108.1:0-6317 GCA_039931935.1 Burkholderiaceae bacterium
TCACAACAGTTCCAGTACACCGATCCGGCACGAAGTGCCGCCAGTATCGACCTCGCGCGCGCCTCATCCGTCGTGTAGACACCGGCCGTCAGCCCGTATTCGGTGTCGTTTATCAGCTGCACCGCTTCGTCGTCGCTCGCCACTTTCTGAATACCGATGATCGGACCGAAGCTCTCTTCGCGCATCACTTCCATCGAATGATTGACATGGGTCAGCACCGCGGGCGAGAACCAATTGCCTGGTTGCTGAACGCGGGCGCCGCCGACGAGAAGCTTCGCGCCCTTGCCGACGGCGTCAGCGACTTGGCGTTCGAGCACATCGATCTGCAGTGCGCGCGTGATCGGACCGATGTAGGTTGTCTCAGACGCCGGTTCGCCGATCTTGAAGCCCTCGACTTCCCTGACGAACGCGCTAACGAAATCTTCGTAGATCGATTGATGCACATAAATGCGCTCGACCGAGCAGCAGCTCTGCCCGGTGTTGTACATCGCGCCGTCCGCAAGCGACGCCGCGGCCTTGGCCACGTCGACATCCTCACGCACATAGATCGGGTCCTTGCCGCCGAGTTCGAGTTGCAGCTTCACCATGCGCGGAGCGAGTTCGCGTGCGATGCGTTGGCCGGTCGCATACGAGCCGGTGAAGAAAACGCCGTCGATCGGTTGCTTGATCAGTTCCGCTCCCACAGCGCCGTCACCGATCACTGCCGCGAATACTTGCTGTGGGACGCCCGCCCGCTGCAGCAAATTTCCGATCTCGATCCCCGTCAGTGCCGCAAATTCGGACGGCTTGTACAGCACCGCATTGCCGGTGAGCAGTGCCGGCACAAATACGTTGCCGCCAACGAAGTACGGATAGTTCCACGCCGAGATGTTGGCGATAACGCCGAGCGGCTCGTGCGAAATCTGCTCGCGCATACCGGCTGCATTGTGCACGTCGCGCGGTGCAATCGTCTCCTCGGTCGACTCGAGAAAAAAATCGATGCGCGCGCGCAGGCCATTGATCTCATTCTTCGCTTGCCGAATCGGCTTTCCGGTTTCCGATGTGAGGACACCGGCCAATCGCTCAACGTCGGCGGTCAACGCATCCCGGAAACTTCGCAGGATGCCGATCCGCGCCTGTAACGGCCGTGCCGCCCACGCTGGCTGCGCAGCACGCGCAGCGCGGTACTTCGATGCAATCGATTGCGCGTCGTCCTGCGGCAGGTCTGCAATGGTGGTGCCATTGGCTGGATTGCGAACGGTTAGCATGCTCATTGATCACGTCCATCGCCGCGCCGACTCGCACCAGTCGCGCTCAGGAAATCGTTCAAGATCGGATCGCCCGATAACGTGTTGCTGCTTTTCCAATCGTGAAACTCAGGGTGCCATTGCACGGCGTTTACATAGGAACACCCGGTCCAGCGCATCGCTTCGATCATTCCATCGTCGGGTGATGTCGCTTCGACGGTGAACTCGTCAGCGAGCTGCTTGACCCCCTGATGATGCACGCTGTTCACTCGTGCCCGCGTGATCTCCGGGTAAAGGGCAGCGAGTCGCGTACCGGCGACCAACTCGATTTCGTGAAAATTCTGGTCGTACAGCGCCGCGTCGCGATGCGGAAGACTTCCCGGTTGTTGCGTCGTAATGTCCTGATATAGCGTTCCGCCGAACGCGACATTGATCACCTGCAGGCCGCGACAGACTCCCAGCACCGGCTTGCCCGCATCGATAAACGCGCGCAACAGCGCGATTTCATACTCGTCGCGTACGCGGTCGCCGCTCCATTCGGGCTTCAGCGGCTCTTCGCCGTAGCTTCCGGGCCAGACATCGGAGCCTCCGTGCAGCACCAGTCCGTCGAGCGCTGCGGCGTAGTCGTGCAGCGTAACGTCGCTTCGCTTGGTCGGCCCTTCAGGCGAAGGGATCACCAGCGAGAGCGCGCCGGCCGACTGTACCCAGTGCACGATCGACTGCTCGACATACTGCAGCGTCTTGCCGGTGAAAATCGGACGCTTTGCGTCGGCGTGAAAGAAGCACACCGAAATGCCGATTCTTGGGCGCGTCTTCACATTGCCTGCTCGAAGAAACGTGTGAAATCTTCGCGCGTGCAGGGGCGCGGGTTCGTCTGGTGGCAAATGTCCTTTTCCGCGATGTCGACAAGCGCCGGTATCTGCGTTCGCTGCACGCCCGCCGCCGATAACGACGGCGCGATTCCGATTTCACGCTTCAACCGCACTAGCCACGGAACAAAGTCGTCAGCGTTGTCGGCGCCTACAACGTGCGCCAGCTCAGAAAACTTTGCACCCGCAGTCTCCAGATTGAAACGCATGACCGGCTCGAGCATCAGTGCGTTGGCCAGTCCGTGGTGCAGATCGCAAACCGCGCCGAGCGCGTGCGCGCACGAGTGCACCGCGCCGAGATCCTTTTGAAACGCTATCGCCCCCATCATCGACGCCATCATCATGTCGGCGCGCGCTTGCAGGTTACGGCCGTCCTTGACCGCGGTCGGTAACGCGCGCGCGGCGATCCGCACGCCTTCGAGCGCGATGCCATCGCATAGCGGATGAAAGGCAGGTGAAAGGTACGACTCGACGTTGTGCGTCAAGGCGTCCATGCCGGTCGCTGCGGTGACTGCAGGCGGTAAGTCCAGTGTCAGTTCAGGATCGGCAAACACCGTTTTCGCCAGCAGCTTGGGCGAGAAGATGACTTGCTTGACGTGCGTGGTGTCATCGCTGACTACGCTGGAACGCCCGACTTCTGAACCGGTGCCGCTCGTCGTTGGCACCGCTACAACGTAGGGCAGCTCGTGTTTGATCGGTCGCACTCGCGGATGATCCCACGCATATTCGATGACGTCGCCTTCGTGCACGGCCATTAACGCGACAACCTTCGCAATGTCCAGTGCGGCACCGCCGCCAATGCCGATCACACAGTCGGCTCGATGCGTGACAAATGCGTTGCGGCCTTGCATCGCCTGCGACGCGGCGGGATTTCCCTGCACTCCAGTGAACAGGCCAACGTTCAATCCGGTGCCAAGACTGGCCACGAAGTTCTTGAACACCGGCAGCTCGGCGAGACCTCTATCGGTCACAACCAGCGGCCGTGCGAAACCGCGCTCGCGCAAGTGATCGCCGACCAGCTTGCTGGCTCCCGGCCCAAAGCGAATGTTGGTAGGAAACGAAAAGTTTGAAATCGTCATTCGGAATCGGTCAATGTATTCGCACCCACCGCAATTCAAGCACATCGCTCGGCCACTGCACGACATCGATATTTGGGCGCATCACCCATGTCAGCTTGCGCCGATAGAGCGGAACCAGCGGCAGCTCACTGTTCAGGAAGCGCAGCACGTCACCGGTCAGCGCACGCCGCCGGGCAATGTCAGGCTCGACGCGAATGGCGTCAACCAGTGCATCGAGCTTGGGATTCGAATAGCGCCCGCCATTAAAGGCGCCGCTGGCGACGCCATCCCAGGTGCGAATCACGTTATTCAACATGACCCACGGGTCGGTCCCTGGCGTCCAGCCGAACTCAAAGAAACTCGATGTCGCTTGGGTCAGCTTCGGAAAGAAAGTGGAACTCGGCGACGGCTGGAAGGACACGCGAATGCCGACTTGAGCCAGCATTGCGCTGATGGCCTGACATACCGCTGCGCGATATGTCACATTGACGCAATCGAGCGTGACCTCGAAGCCGGTCGAGTAGCCAGCTTCCTTCAGCAACGTGCGCGCAGTTGCGGGGTCATAGGGCAATCGCTTGTCGAGCTCGGGCAGATAGCCGTCGACCAGCGGCGAGACATGCGTGCCGGTCGGCGTCGCTTGTCCACGCAACACCTTCGCAATGATCGTGTCGATGTCGATCGCGTGATACACGGCGCGCCGCACACGAAGGTCCTTGAAGGGATTGGCGCCTTTGACGTCGGACGACTGCAGTTCGCTGCGCGACTGGTCGAAGCCAAGATACTGCATGCCGATGTCGGCAGCCTCGACTGACTTCAGCGACTTGTCGCGTTTGATTCGGGCGACGTCCTGGAACGGCGGATCGATCACGAAGTCAACCTCGTTGGACGCGAGCGCGGCGAGACGTGTGGCGTCGGCCTGGATGACGGTGTAAATGGCCTCCGTCAGATTGCCGATGCCCTTACCACCCTTGCCCCACCAATTTGGATTAGCGCTCAACACTAGGCGCCTGTCCTGCTCGTACGTTTTCAACACGAATGGGCCGGTGCCGTTCGCGTTGCGAACCGCATAGGTTTCCTGCTTGCCGTTGTAGTCCTGCGGCAGAGTGACGCTGTGTTTTTCTGCCCACGCCTTACTCATCATCGCGATGAGCCAGAGTTTGTCCGGCAGCACCGCATCGGGCGCCGAAAGCTGTATGTCGATCGTCAACGCATCGACCTTGCGCACGCCGGTGACGCCGCGCAGCTGGCTCGCGCGTTGCGACGTTTTTGCCAGCGCGCGCGCGATCGAGAATGCTGCATCGTCCGCGGTGAACAGCGAACCGTCATGAAACCTCACATCCGGCCGCAGCTTGAAGCGCCAGGTGGTCGGCGCGATCGCCTGCCACGAAACGGCGAGCGATGGCTCGAGCTTGAAGGTCTGATCGCGATTGACCAGCCCTTCATAGATCTGGGTGACCACCCGCGATTGATACAGCAGCGCGAGCGAATGCGGGTCGAGCGAGTTGGGATCGAATGCGCTCGCGAAGCGCAGCGTCTTCGCGAATGCAGGTGCGAATGCCAACGCCGAGGACAGCAGCGCGAAGGCGATCGATCGTGCAAGCACGCTTCAGCTCCGCTTCTTCACTTTGGGCGGCCCGGCAGTGCCGAGCCCAACGCGCGCCGCTTCTGTATCGATGATCGAAGACGCGGTCACGTTGGCGAGGTTCACGTCAGGTCCGAGCGCAACGATCAAAGCCTTCTTGATGTCTTCGATGTCGCAGCTTCGCACGTCGCTGATCCACGGGCCAGGCAACTCGATCATGACGCGCGACATGTCGAGCGAGCGCGTCAACAGGTCAATCGTGCGCATGCGAAGCTTGCCCTTTTCGATCAGCTCGGCGGCTTCGACCAGCACGAGTGCAGCGCCCGCGTCGAAGCAGGTTTCAGCCTGGCCTATCAACAGTGCCGGCTTGCTTAGGGTCTCCTTGGATCCGACCTCACCGAAAACGATTAGTCCCGTGGCCGCTGCATTCCGAATCTGCGCGCGGCGCTGGCTCTCGGTGAGCGGCACGACATTGTCGGAGATCTCGATCGCCTTGAAGCCGAGGGCAAGCGCCTCGGCGTAGTAGGTGGGCAATGCGCGAGCACCTTGGGTGGCGAACACATACTCGTGGAACTGCCCGCCGAGAAAGGGCTGGATGCCATTGCGCCGATACAGCCGCAGCTTGTCGAGCAAGACCTTGCGTGGATACAGCCGCGCAGTGCCGGTCTTGATCTTCGCGAGATCGATGTACGCACCGGCCAGTTCGACCAGGTCTCGCGTGTAGGCCAGTGGCAAGCCATCGTCCAGCACCATGGTCTGCCCCGAGCGGCGCGGCTTGCGCGTCGAGCGTTCACGCGGCAGCGGAACAAAATCGAAAGGTGCGCGTAGCGTGGATTTTTTGGCTGCAGGCATGTCGCCTATATAGTACTGACGGACCCCAATTCCGAAAGCTCTCAAGAACAGATGGCTGTGCCCGCTCGCAATCTGCTGGTGATCATGTCCGACGAGCACAACCCGAAAGTGCTCGGCAGTGCTGGACATCCGGTCATTCACACGCCGAATCTGGATGCTCTCGCGGCGCGCGGCACTGCATTTAGCTCGGCTTACACCACCAGCCCGGTGTGCATCCCCGCACGCGCCGGCTTCGCCTGCGGCAAATACATTCATCAGATCGGCTTCTGGGACAACGCCGACGCCTACGACGGCTCAATGCCGTCGTGGCACCACCTGTTGCGCGACCATGGCCACCGCGTTGTCTCGATCGGCAAGCTGCATTACCGGCTGGCGGGCGAGGACCACGGCTTCAGCGAAGAGCAGATCGCGATGCACATCTACCAGGGCAAGGGCGACCTGCTCGGCTTGATTCGCGACGACATGCCCGCGCGCGGTAACTCGAAAAAGATGATCGCGATGGCCGGGCCAGGCGAGTCCACCTACACGTTCTACGACAAGGACATCTGCTCGCGCGCGCAGGTGTGGCTGCGCGAAGAAGGCGTGCGCAAGGCGGATAAACCGTGGGCGCTGTTCGTGTCGTTCGTCGCGCCGCACTTTCCGCTGACCGCGCCGCCCGAACACTATTACCGATACTGGAACCAGGAGCTGCCGCTACCCAAGCAATACGCGCGGGAGCAGCGGCCGCGGC